>NZ_NOLK01000062.1:0-48017 GCF_002245985.1 Nostoc sp. 'Peltigera membranacea cyanobiont' 232 | reverse complement strand
CCTTCAAAAATTTTGGCGTTGTAAATCCATGTCGGCTGATATTCCTCACCTCTGCTTTGTTCAATGCGGTCAACGCCGTGACAAAAGATAGTACCAACAACCATAAAACTAGTAGTTAGTAAGCTCAGAATTGCTACTTCTGACGCAGCATCAAGAATGAATGAGCTAATTTTTTTACGCCAAGGAATTACACGGCGAATGTGCATTACTGGCTTCTGTTCTAGATATGAATGCCACTGGTCATCAGCAAAATTCAAGGGCTTGGAATCACAATAATCGTGTTCATCAAGTAGTTCGCCTACTGCTTGGATTGCGTCGCCTAGCATCACATCTGGGGAGTATTCCAGTTGTCTGAATTCCTCTGAATCTCGGATTTCTCTGAGCCAGCGATCTATTGCTTCTAACCTTCGTAATTGATTTTGATTAAGCATTGTTCTCTGAAGGGGTAGTTCGTTGATTGCTTTTATCAGTGGTGGGTTGTTTACCAAAAGTGAAATCCGCTGCTGGTGCAGATATTTGCGTAACTACTGTGGGCACTGATTTTGCCAAAGAATCGCGTTCATCTATATCAAAGGCTGGCAAAACTTCCCAAGTAGCTTCTAAATGCCTGCCGTACCTGGAAAACATCACGTTAATTAGCTCTGTTAAACTTGCTAATTTGGTAGTTTTCAAAAGATGTTCGCCCATTTCCAACGCCGCGCCCCTAATCACAACTCGCGCTTGAACCATATTTTGGAGTCCTTAAGAATGACTGAAATCACTTGCAGACATAAGTGTGAGCATGGTTGCAATCAGATGCCCATGCCAAAAAACAAGATTTGACGCAATTGGGTTGTTTTTGGTCTTCTAAAAAATTTGCAGACTTTCTGCGTCCTATAAGTTACTATATCACAATAGTGCGATGTCGCAACATCGATACAAAAGAGATTCAAAGAGGAGGCATGGAATAATGGAGCAGGAGTTGCTACATCAGCACATTGCTACTGTGACAGATAAGAAAAAAGATCCTAACTACGGCTTGGTAAGAGGGTTGGTACCACAAGACCTACTCAAAAAATTCAAAATTTATTGTGTAGAAAATGGTGTCGATAACAGTCAGGGGCTGGAGAACCTATTGCGCGAGTATTTCGAGTGGAAAGACCAGGAAGGCAAGGAGGATAAATGAACACTGACATCAACCCACTTTTAGTGCCATCCCTGCTATTACTAAAGCGATCGCCTCAGCCCAACTGTCCCCCTATTTCTTTTAGAAGGGAAATAGGGGACTGCAAAATAATGACTCTTAGGCATTCAGTCAACGCTGAACAACCTTGTATTTACAAAACCTATCAAACCAAGCTTTCAAGCGGAGGCAGCAAATCTGGCTCAAACAACGGCTTGAAATAGCTGACACATATAATTAGCAGAGAAAACTTTTCCTTGCTGGCGTTAGATGGCAACTAACTGATGCACCAATCAAAAAATCCGCCTGCTGTTGCCCATACAGTCCTAGAAGATAAATTCCATTCGATGAGAGTTTTCTTATGGCAGCAAATGATTTAAATCCGCAACTTCCATTAATAGTAAATCTCAACTTGATTAATCAAGAAGGTCAGGAAAACATTGACCTCAGTAAATTAATCATAGAAATTGATTCAACTCTATTTCCTAACCAGGAACAATTTCTAAAAGCTTTACGCAGTCATTTGTTACAGTCTCTCAAAGAAGTTCCTGTAACAACTTCCATCAATCTGAGACAAATAGAAAACAATTCTTTTGAAAATGCCGAAGATGAATTATATCCTCCGGTTACAAAATATCAAAGTGAGAAATGTAAAAATAGTATTCAGGAAAACGAAAGTTATTTTGAAACTCCAGCTAATTCCATCCCCAGTACTTCAATCACAGTTAGACAATCAAAATTATTTAAGTCCCAAGACTTTGAAGCTATTCCAACAGCAGCACTTATGTTTTCCAGTATTGACTCTCAAATCAAAAAAGAATTGTGGAAGCAAAATGAAGATGGGATAGCCTACTTACAACATAGAGCTAAGGGCGATTCTCAAAACTTCATTGAGCATTATATTGCCAACCCCGGTGATATTTCCATGCTCCCTTGGGATGAAGCACTGCAAATCATTGATAAATTTGGGTTTAACAGCGCCAAACTGCACTTAATCTTTGCTGCCTATGCAATGAAACAGGAAAGACCGTGGGAAAGCTTATTTATTCTCAATGCCAGCGACTTGATAAAAGATATGGGTTGGGATCAGCGAACAGATTTACCCAAACATAAAAAACTCTCAGAAATAGCCAAAACTGCGTTTGCATTAGATTGTTTGTTAGTTAAAACAGTATGGATAGAAGGTAGGAACAAAAAAGGTGGAATAAATGCTAGTACCCCTGTAGGTCGAATGTGGAACATTACAGTTGTGCCTTATGGTCAGATAAATTTACAGGGGAAAATAGAAGAACCATTAGAAGTTCAGTTAATTATTCAACCAGGTGCTTGGACTAAACTTTTTTTGAATAGAGCAGGAGCCAAATCAAGGGACGCTTTATATCAGTTTGGCTACTTAGCCCAACAAGTTTTGAAAATTGACCCCTACCATGAGGAACTCGCGCTAAGACTGGCTATATATCTAACATTGGATAGTCGGATTCGCCTTGATGGAAACTACAAAGTACAGGGGCTATTAGAAATTGCATTCGCTAAACCGATTATAGATAAAGCCCAGTTAGACTTTCGCCGAGCGTATGACCTAAAGCAGCACTGGGATAGTGCCATAAAGCTACTGCTCAAGCTGAGATGGCAGATTGTGTTTGACCCGGAAACGTACCCTGAATGGCTAAAACCAGACTGCAAGGACAAGAAGCCTAAAGGCTACCTGAACAAGTTGCTGGATGCCAAACTCACCATCAAACCCCCAGCTCCTATCCCAGAATTGATAGCATCCAAGGCTAAACCTAAAATAGAACAATTACAATCCAAAGTTCAACCTAAGATAGAACAGTTACAGCCCAAAGCCAAGCCAAAACAGCTACAACACATCAGCTTGACTGGCAGCCAAGTTAAAGAAGCACGTATTGCCAAAGGTTGGACACAGACTCAGCTGGCTGGTTTTCTTGGGGTGTCCCAAAAACTCATCTCCCTGATCGAAAAAGGCGAACGCACCATCAGCCTAGCTCACGCTAACAAGATCCGAAAACTTCTTGACATCTAATTTTGAGTATTAATGCTTAACGCTTCCTCGCAGCCAGCCACTCATTACCTGTGGTTGGCTATTTTTATGTTCTTGCTTTGTTCTAAAAAAAATCACCATGCAAAATAGGCTTAAAAGCCTTACTCCATATAGTTTTAAGCTTTAGAACAAAGACTCTAGAATCCCCGGATGAAAACTCTAGAATCCCTGGATGAAAACTCTAGAATCCCCGGATAATCTATTTTTAAAACCCTTACTGACTAAGGGTTTCAGCTTTTTAGAACAGCCCTAATTAATTAGATTAATTAGATCAGTTTGGCTTAGGGGTCTTAACCAATCTGGCATTATTTTCTGGTGTCCAAAAATGTCAAAAACTTTTTTGGCTACTGAAAACCTTAAGCTGCCCTCAAACCAAAATCCCACAATAAGCACCCTGGCGTGTACCAACAGAGGGGGTAATGGCTGATAAGCGGCGGTTTCCTAGAAGGAGTGACTAATAAATGACAAACCCCGTAGTTGAGAGCAGAAGAACGGCGCTATCAGGGAAAAAATCTATTTACGATAGCGCATTTTTACCCCCAGTCATACCTAGTAATAAAATCAAGTTTGCGTTTAACGCCACTGGCAGAAATAAAGACTGGGACTTTAAGAAACTTGCCGCCAACTTTCAAGATACAGAAGGCACTCTAGAAGATGTGCAGCAACACATTAAAGCAGGTCACGCTATCTGTGCTGGCTTATTGGGTGGGAAATGGCGCAGTAAGGCTAATGTCATCGGTTCTCAATGGTTGCTCCTCGACATTGATAATTCCGATGTCGCCCGTGATACTGACGGCAAACCAATCAAGGACGAAAACGGAAATTCTATCAAAGTTTACGATCCGCAACTAACCATCTCAGAAGCCCTAGCCCATTCCTTCATTCAAAAGCACTGCGCTTTAATGTACACCACTGCCAGTCATAAACCAGACTGGCATAAATTCCGGTTGATTTTCCCTTTACCGCAATATGTTGAAGGTGCTGATACTGTAGAAGCTTGTACCCGTAAGCTGATGCAGCAGTTACCGCATGATCCAGCTTGTAAAGACGCTTCCCGTGTATTTTACGGCAGCACAGAGGCAGAATTTCCCCTGGTCAACCCTGAAGCCACTTTACCAGCTGAATGGATTCAGGAAGCGATTGCGATCGCGCTGCATGAACGGGAGGAGTATCAGCTAAGAATTCAAGAAATTGAGTCACGGCGTAAAGAGTGGCGTGAGATTTCCCTCACTGAAGGCTGGGACATTGACCAGCTAATCCAGAACGCGCTTTCATTCATCCCACCACGTACCCCAGGAAGCGGTAACTACGACGAATGCCGTCAAGTGCTAATGGCACTGGTTAATCATTATGGGGCATCAGAAGCGGAAATCATAGCAGAACAGTGGTCGCCCAGTATCAAAGGCTCAACTTGGAACATCCACGCTAAGATTCGCAGTTTTAGACGTGGGGGAATCTCAATCGGTACACTGTTTCACATTGCCAAACAGTATGGTTTTCGCTTTCCGCAACGGCAGTATGAACCCAACGTCGGCAACAAAGGAGTAATTAGCCGTGAACAGTGGGAGCTTGGGCGAGTCAGAGAGGACTTAAGCAGCTTCCAAAATTTATTAAAGCAAGCGATCGCTCCATTTTCTTCAATATTTAAAGGATTTAAAGCCCCACCAACACCAAAGCCCTTACCCGAAATTGACACGCCTTCGGCCAATGTAATTATTTACAAGCGCGGCAGTATTCCGCACAGGAGCGAAGTTACAGGCAATATCTCTATCTCCTGCCAGCCAGAAGAACATATTGCTGCGTGGGTAGAAGCTGTTTCTAAAGGCTGGACACAAATTTTAGATAATTCCCACCCTGGACTGGGCAAGTCTTACAACGCGGGGCAATTAACGGCGGGGCTATTCGGCGTTGATAAACTAATTTACCAGGATGCCAACCATAGAAACCCGTCCACACTGCCCATTGAGACGAATTTCGTTGATCTGCCAGTACGTCACAACGGCTTTAAACTAGATCCCACCCGCAAAACTCCTACAGGTGAGGATTTTAAACTGTGGACTAAAGCGGGTGAAACTGCCGACACTGATGGCAATTGTCACAGAACTTACTTATTTAACGCCTTCCGCAACAAGAATTTTAGCAGCCTTGATTTTGAAGAGAGCGGCATCAGCCCCATCTGTGGCGGTTGTTCCCTTAAAAATCAGTGCCGTTTTGCCAGTGGTGATGGTTTTGGCTTCCGCTTTCAAAAACGTACAGCAATTCAAAATTATTCTGAACTCAGAGCGCACCCAGACTCTACACCAGTTACCTTAACTAATGCTGCTGACCAAACTTTCACCGTTGGGCGGTTATGGGAAGAAGCTGGTACACTCATCAAGCCCGTGCGCTCGGTTGATGTGAACCTTGGCGATTTTGAAACCACTGTGGGCAAACTGCTACTGTTAGAACCAAATCTTCTATCACAGCTGCAACCTGCACTCTTAGTTTTACACCAACTGTTAACTCAGCAACTTAAACCCACTGACCGCTACGGGTTTGATGATGCCAGCATCCGTGCGCTGCTGCCGGCTTTCCCCACAGGCTTAGATATCGAAGCGATTCAGCAAGCCTCAGAACCTGATTTAACTTTCTTAGAAGACTTGGACTCAATTGATATTACCCAAGATAAACAACTCAAAAAAAGCTCTGCGGCTCGTTATGCTGCCAAAAAGGTAGTTAAAGACAGCGCACGAACGGCAGGCAGGGAGTTTCTTGACTTGCCTAATTACTGGTTGCCTGACTTTCTGGAAGCTTGGAAAGGTGACGGTAGTTTCCAATCTCAATGGGGTGTACTCAGCATTTACCGCCCAAACCCAAAGCATACTGAATTGGCCAAATCTGCCCAATTTAATATTTACCTTGATGCCACTTTCAAATCTCACAAGTTGAAATTGAAACTGGGCATCGATGATCCTGTGTTAGTCATTGAGCAACAACGCCCAGACTACGACAATTTAAAAGTCGTCAACGTTACTGGGCTGGGTAAACTGCCTAAAAATCGCTCCCTCCCACTTAGCGCTCGTGTTAATGCCCTCAAAGAAACCTTGAAAAAACTCTGCCCCAACCTTGGCATTATCGATTGGAAACAAATTGCAACCCAAGCCGAGGTCCGTACAGAATACGGTCACTTTGTCGATGGGCGTGGTGTTAATCGGTTTAGTGAGTGTGATGCGATCGCAAGTTTTGGCATTCCCTACCAAAACATCGGTGTTTTAGCCGCACAATATCAGGTGATGACTGGTGAACCAGTCAACCTGGAAGATAAAAACAGCACTTTCCAAAAGTATCTCACTGAACTGATCAATGCAGAAATTATACAAGAGATTGGGCGATTACGCGCTCATCGTCGCTCCAATGTGGAGCTAACATTCTACTTCTGCGCTGACTATGACCTCAATTTCCTTTTAAATGAATTACCAAGAGTGAAATTAGAAAGCGTTGATGCTTTCCAACTCTGCCCCGAAGCGGGTAAAGCCAGTGAGCAGACAGGACACGCCATTGTCAACGCATTAACGCAGCTTTGGCAGTCAAAGCAGAAAATTACCCAACCGGCGATCGCCAACATTGCCGAAATCTCCCAAGCCTGGGTGAGCCGATTTACCCAGCGTTGGGGGGGCTGGCAGCACTTTAAAAAATTATTACTCTTGCTATTAGATAGTCTTAATAGCGGTAGTAATAAAAATTTGGCTGACTTAGACGACGATGAAACGTGGTTAGCCCGTACATACTTCCCGATGTTGATTGCTGAATCAGAATCATCACTCCCAACTGTGCTTGAAGGGGTGGCAGAAGTTGCCCAAGTTTTTGATACTAGGGCGATGCGGCGAGTTTTGAATTTCTGCACGCCCCAAGTTAGGGCTGACTTGCTGATGATTGTACTGAGTTGTCTGCCCACCGAAATTTACTCAATTTCAGTTTCTCCACTCTCTGCATCACTCGCAGAACCTGCGCTATCACCTTGAACAGTCATAAGAACTGATTCTAGACGATAACCTGCTTCGCGGATGTAATAAGAAGCTGCACCCACGTCTTCAAACACGCTGTCAAATTGGGGATGAGTTGACGGAAAAATCTTTCTCAGGCGATCGTTGATTCCTGAAAGTTCTTGCTGAATTGCGATTAGTTCTTGAGTATCATCATCCATACTTATTTACCACAAAGATAGCTGCCCCGGTGAAACATTTGATTTCCCACCTCTATGGTATAAAAGGTGACTTGCACTGCAAAGAGCTATAAGGTTGCCTCTGTGGTTATTTGCTGGATTTCTGTCCCAATGATGAACCTGTAGCGTATACACTCTGCGTTTTGAGCGTGTAATCTCTGATGTTTTTTCACTCTTACGGTATGCAGTGTAACCCGCACTTTTGACAACGCCACTGGGCTTGTTGCTTAACTTCCGTGGCAATTTCTGACCAATTATCTGGGTATAGAGAATAGGTGAACGTCATCAGTCTAATTAAACTAAAGCTTTGAGAATTGTAATGCTTCTAGCAGTACGAAAGCTTAACCAAATTAAGACAAGGCAACTGACAAGTCACAGCGCAAGCACTCGCACTATGGTTGATTGTATTTCTCCTGTAACATAGCTGAACATTTTGGAAACGTCCTGCCTTAACCTTTGGCTGTACTGTTAAAGGCAAGCAATAACAAAAACTGTTATTACAATAGCTATTCTGGTTTATTGTGAGGCATCCAAGTAATCATCTTGTGAGACGATTAAAATGAATAAGTGCGCCTTGTGTTCTGATAGGTGATAGCGTATTAGATTCCTAACGCAAAGTCATCGCCACCTTTAAAATCAAACTCTGCCCGATAAGAGTATTCAATTTTCAGCGTATAGTCTGCACTATTAGGACTATTGGTTTCTATTACTATTTCTCGCAATATTTCTCCAGTAGATTCCGAGTTATGAGAACCAACGGGAAGTAAGTCACCAAAGGCTATTTCTGGTGATGGTTTAATCGTAATGGCTGGCTTTCCATCGGCTAAATTTGGAATGGGAGTTCCATCTTTTAGCAATGCCGATACAACGGCTGTTAAACTTCTAAAGGTGACATTTGAGTAACAGTTAGACGCTACGATTGCCATAGTTTCTGAACCCTGCACCGCCAATGGCTGGCGATCGCTCTTTAACTCAAAACACGGTAGTGGCTGCTGAATCTCTAACTGAATCCCAACTGGACGGCTATTACAAATTACCTTTTGAAGAACCTCTGTAAAGCCACCAATAGAATCGCGATCGGTAAAAGCTTGTCCACTTGTTTCCTTAGCTAATCTGGCGTATTCTTGCTGCAAACTATCTTTAAATTTGCTCTTGGTCGTGCCAAAATAGGTATGAACCTTCACTCCTGCCTGTTGAGCTTTTGCGATCGCTTTATTGGCAGCGACAATATCTTTCTCTTCGGTTTTATTTCCTCCAGCTTCCAGGGCTTCATCACCCAAATAGAAAATTGATCGGGTTGCGCCCGGTCGCCAATCAAAATAAGTTGAGATATCTTCAATAGTTCGAGCCGCATCTTCTTGCGCTCCCGCATCAGGTAATTGTCCTCGCTTTCTGGCTCGTAAGTCTCCCTTGGAAACTTGGCACTCTTTCAAAAGATGATCCCGTACTGTCCGATTAAAATTTGTCCCTTTCCAAGTACCTTCAATGCCAAGCCAAATCACTCTCAAATCGCAAGGACAGCTAGAAGAGGCGGTAGCAATCGCTGTGGTAGCGGCATTGCTCAGGTCGGAAGCTTCATCTTTCATCGAAGGGCTAGTATCGATGACGATCACTAAATCTACTGGTTCTGTTGCTGTAGCGCTGTCGATTTTGCAAGGGCGCACTGTCGGAATGATTTGTTGTCTTTGACTCATATCTTTGATATGCACTCTGATTAGTTGATGCTGATTCCTGTTATTTTTGCACAGACCAAGAACGAATTTTGCCTCGGAATTTTTATCTTGATTAAACTTAAGAAGCAGTCTAAAGCAACACCTAGTAAACAAAAAGCCGCGGAAATTTTTTTAGGCTTTAGGCGTTTGACTCAGTTTGAAAAAAAACTGGGGCAATTTATGATGCCTAGATTTTTAGTTAGTGAATAATTTACGCGAACACTTCTTTTTGTCCAAAGTCCAAAAAATTATTAAAATTACTAAAATTCTTAGCTAATTTTTGTGAGGACAACCTCACTAGTTTAGCCCTAACCTTTAAAAAACTGTAAATTTTCAAACTCTTACTTCTTTATACTTTTAAAGTTTCTAGATGTTATGCCTTTAAGCCTTAAAAATAAGCCAGCTTTAATCATTTCTGGCTCATTTCTAGTAATCCATGCAGTTAACCTGCCCATAACGGAAACCTCTATTTCTTCATAGTTCACTGCTTCTGTAAAGCCTGCGTCAAGTGAATCAATTCTATCGATAACTCTATCTACTATAGGAAGAAAATCTACCTCTATTGCTCCTAACTCCAATACAGCTTGTCTGGTTTTGGATTCGTTGTACTTGAGGAACGTTTCTTGGTCTTCACCCCAATACAAATTTCTTACCACTACATAATCAACCTGATTACCACAAGCTTCTATTAATCGTTTGAGTTGAATTACGCTGTCTTTGACTCTGCCTAGTACCGATACCATAGTAATGCGATAGCCCAGGCTTGACGATTCCACATCTTGAACAAAATCCTTAAAATATTCTCCTACTCCAGACGGCAGATCCATTAAAGCTACAGTAGGACTTAATTGCTGTAAATCATTCTTGAAAATCTCGTTGAACCCACGTTGATTAAATTTGATTGTTTTGACCCCTCCATTTACAACTCTGTTATAGTGTCTCCAAAGTTGTGGATTGTTAGAGTCGCAGTCATACGCTACAACATTAATCTTGTTGGCTAAGTACATATCCAACAGAAACCTAGCCACAATACTTTTACCTGTACCTCCCTTCTCTCCAGTACATAGCACTATTCTTTTATTCAGTGCTGCTCTTTCTCCATTAATCGGGTAAGTTTGACTCATAATTCAACCAGTTTATAAATCTTCAGCATTGTAAAGTTTTGGTTGAAAGGCAGCGTTGTTTAATTCACCCTCTAGGTTTGATTGTGCCGATTGCTCCTGCGAGAAAGGCTGTTTATTTTTTCTCTTGCCCTTTGCACTATTTACTGTTAATTTCTCCGGCTCACTACTGGCTTGAACTGACGCAGTATTTTCCACTGGTGACTCAGTTTCAATCGCAGTATTTTCAATCGCAGTATTTCCCACCGTTAGCTGAGTTTCAGTAGCCGGATTTGATAAAGTACTACTGTTGCCACTTGAGTCGGTCTTTTGACGGCGATGAGTATTTTTCTTCAACTCGCCGATTAAATATTTGATTCTGCTACCAGTCAAATTAATCCCCAAACCCTTCAGCATCTCCGATACTTCATCATAACTGTAGCCGTACTTATTAGAGGTCAGCTTCTCAATGTACCGTCTCATTTTCCTGATGGCCTCTCTATCCGATATATCCTCTCGCTCTTTTGGCTTCTGCTCCTTAAGTGCTTTGATAGCCTCATCAATCTTGCTTTTAGTAATCTGACCAGAATCTTTTGGTTCAACCATTGCTATGAAATTAAATTGATTATCATAATTCCCTTATTCTCCACTATTTTTCAAAAAGTATAACTCCTCCTTAAAAGCTGGTTTCAGCTACGCTGCTTATAATTTTCGTAATGAGGCTACGCCCTTACATCATTTATTAGATGCTGATATATTTCTCCCGCTCCAGCTACGCTGTTGCTATGTTCTCCTGTTCTTGACTGTTGCTGACTGTAGCCAAACCACCCTGGCTACGCCGCCGCAGTGATTCAAACACTGATATAATTATGACGAAACAGCTACGCTGTTATCGTTCTTCATCCCACCCGTAATCACCCGAAACCGTCCTCTCAGCTACGCTGTCTTACCCTCGCCCCCAGCCTCTCACTGTGCCTCCGTACCTCCGTAGCATTCGACACATCGACTATCCCCGTATTTAGGCTAGAAGCCAGCCATGCCTCAAAGCTTACGCTTTGTCTCGCTACGCTCGAACGGCAGACTGGTTCAAGTGGGGAAACCCCCCTTGAAAAACCCCCCTCGCAATGTCCCTCGATATCCCGACTTATGGCGAACCGCAAGCAGTCTAAAGCTCTAATCCGAAAGCATATTTTTCCAGTTCGCTTGAGTGACATCGAACTAGATATGATTCGTATTAAATCACAAGACGCGGGGATGTCAGCGAGTGAACTGATGAGGCGTAATGCGTTGATGCGTCCATTACCAAAACGACTAAGTAAAATTAGCTTGCAAACATATTGGGAATTAGGACAAATCGGCAACAACCTAAATCAGCTTGTTAAAGCCACAAACACAGCTATATTAATGGGGCGAACTCCACCAGCAAAACCAGAACTGTTACGAGAACTTTTAGAACTGCTGCATCAGTGCAGACGAGATATTGCCTCGGATGATATTGAATCTGACGATTGGGAAGAAGAGGAAGACGATGATTGGGAAGCAGACTAAGGGCAGAGGTTTTCGCAAGCTCTTGGATTATTTAGAATCCCGTGAAGATGCTAAACTAATCGGCGGCAATATGAGCGGGAGAAATGCCCGTGAATTGGCGCGGGAATTTAAGCTGTCTCGACAACTAAATTCTGATGCAGACCGAGTTGTTTACCATGTCTCGCTATCAGCAGCTAAGGGGGACTTATTAGATGATGATTTGTGGAACGAAATCGGCGACCGCTACATGTTTGAGATGGGTTTTGATGCCAATCAGTTTGTCATCTTCCGCCACCATAACACCGACGACGACCACATCCACATTGCCGCCAGCCGGATCAGGATGGATACAGGGCTAGTAGTGCATGATTCCTGGGATTATGTACGTTCTGAGAAAGTCCTACGACAAATTGAAATTGACTATGATTTAGTCCAGGTACAGGGCAGCAGAGAGAAACTGAATCGCACACCCAGCACCGGACAAATTAGACGCATTAGACGAGAACAAGAAGAATTTTCACAGGGACAACGTGACTCTCCTCCACAACGCACCATCAAAGAGTCAGTTCAGCAGACAATTGATCGGGCCAGAGTTGATTCTCCCCAAATGCCAACCCTAATCATGCGGTTGCAGCAAGCTGGCATTAGTGTAAGAACAGGATTTACCAGAAATGGGAAGTCTAAAGGCATTTCTTATGAGAAAGATGGGCAAGCTTTTAGTGGTACACAGTTAGGCGCAGCTTATACCTTCCCCGGTTTGCAAAAACATCTTGGCGTTGACTACCAAACAGAACGTGATGATGAACCTATTAATGAATTGCTGCTCAAACCTGTTAAACCACTCCCAGTTGAGCAGTTAGAAAAACTCTTTCAAGAGATTGAACGCAAACAGCGACAGCCTCAGTTCACCCCACCACCAGAGGATAAAGTTGTTTGGCAAGTGTTGCACAAGTACTTAAGCGAGAAACGCTATATACCAGATTATATTGTGCAAGGATTACATGGTAATCAGTTGCTTTACATGGATGAGCAACGAAATATTTTGTTTATCAAGCGTAATTTAGATGGTGAAAAAACTGGCGCATTAGTTTGGTCAAAGCCTAGACAAAATCATCGCACTGTGGAGTACGACCAAAACACCTCTACACCAAATGGTTGGTTTTATCTGAGATTAGGAGGGCAACCAACGGACAAGGTAGAAAACGTCTTTTTGTGTTCTACACCAATTGATGCGATGTCAGCAGCCACCTACCTGATCTCAAGTTGCAAAGGGCTACCACCAACTAGAACCATGTTGATAGTAGCTGATGACCCGAATAACCTACCTATGGAATTTCTTAAGAGTTTCAATAGGGTGGTCGTAGCATTCAATAATGATGATCTTGGGAATAAAACAGCTAGTGCAGTATTAGAATTGTTGCCACAGGGTAAAAGGCTCAAAACCCATAATCCTGATTGGAGTCAGGAATTAGAAGCTCATCTCAGGGAGGAGCAACAAAAGCAGAAACAGCTTGACCGTGGTTTTAGCTTGTGAGCCACGCGGAGCGTAGACCGAACTCGTGACCGCTTCGCTCTCGGAGTCGGTGGCTCTTACGGGCAGGGAGATTACTGGTTGGGACAACTAGATCCGAAAAGCCCGCAAGAGCCACTCCGCTAACGCCGACTCCGAGCCACGAGTTCTTAAATCTGCAATTCAGACACTCTAAACTTTTTGACTATATTAATGCTTAATTACTGTAGCAATAATCGTCTATCTCGGTGCAATAGCAGTATAGTTTTAAAACTTACCCTAGTAATTACCGTTTATAGTGGGCAATTTTTTTAACCTTAATTTATAATATCATTACATTTTATGACTTGTTTCCTTTTATGGCAAAAACTGTTATGCCTCAAGACTTCCATAGGCAACTCTACAATATGTTTAACCCGTTTAATCCTTTAGAACCAGGGGATTTAGCTTATGTAGACTGTCAGGAGGTTAGAGGAGATGGTGATATTAGGATGCAGCTAGGTAATTCGATTGTTTTGTCAGATCAGCTTATTTATCAATTATATACAGGGCATAGAGGAGCAGGTAAATCAACAGAATTAAAGAGACTTAAAGAATATTTAGAAGAAAAAGATTTTTATGTTGTTTATTTTGCTGCTGGAAATGATTTTGAAGAAGAAGATATTCAACATACTGATATTTTGTTAGCTTGTACAAGATATTTAATAGAGGCTTTAAAAGATTATGCTAATGCTAATCCATTGGTCGATTGGTTAAAGGAACGATGGAAATCTCTAGAAGAATTAGCTTCAACGGAAATTTCTTTTGATCAAGCCAATATAGAACTTGGCATTTCTCAATTTGCTAAAGTGACTGCTGTAATGAAATCTTCTCCGAGGACTCGTAATAAAATCCAGCAAGAGGTAGAAAAACATACACCTTCTTTAATTGAGGAATTGAATAAGTTTATTGCCCAAGCAAAGCTTAAGTTGGCTGATAAATATTTAGGCATTGTTGTAATTGCAGATAATTTAGATCGAATTGGAATTGTATTTGATCAAGCGAGTCAACGCAGCAACCATGATCAGATTTTTATTGATCGAAGTGAACAACTCAAAAGGTTGCAATGCCACATGATTTATACTGTTCCTATTTCAATGGTCTACTCAGATCGAGCAACAATCTTAGAAGACCGATTTGGATTAATTCAATCTTTACCAATGATTATGACTCATACTCCAGATGGAAGAGAATATCAACGTGGTATTGATAAACTTAAAGAACTTATTGAAAGACGAATTCAGCTTATTAGTAATAAGTTAACATTAAGTCAAGTATTTGAGGATGAAAAAATCCTGAAAAATTTATGTTTAATGAGTGGAGGTCATGTTAGAAATCTGGTTTTGTTAATAAGGACTGCATTAGAAAGAACTCTGACATTGCCAGTTTCTGAGAAAACAGCACAACGAGCAATTACAGAAATGAGAAATACTTACCGTAAAGCAATCAATGAAAATGAATGGCAAATCTTAGCTAAAGTTTATTTATCTAAAGAAAAATCGAATAATTATGATTATCATAAGTTACTATTTCATCGTTGTATTTTAGAATATCATCTGATAGAAGCTTATAATATAAAACCTTGGTATAATATTCATCCTTTGATTTGCGATATTGAAGAATTTCAACGAGCGTTAGAAAAAGAAAAAAAGGAATAAATGAGGAAGGGTAGAAATGAGTAAGCTTTCTTCTATTGATGATTTTGAAGGATTTTTAATACAAACGAACAAGCCTTATTTAATATCGAGTAAGGATATTTTTATAAATCAAGAACAGGAAGAAGAATATCAAATATTGTTGCGTTCACTCACTTGGACAGATGGATTTGGCTTATTTTTTATAGAATGTATTACTGAACAGGCAGAAAGATTGATACACAGACTAAAGCTGGATTTACCAAAAAAGTATATTGATATTTTAAAATTTACTGAACCTGTTGATAATCTTTATAATATTGTTAATGGTTTACCTAATCGAGATGAAATTAATATTTTATGTATTAAAGGTCTGGAATATTCTTTAAATAAGTATATTAAATCGGGCTTCGGAGGCGAAGGAGATTATTACAAGGAGGATTCTGTTCCTCGTATTCTAGCTCACTTAAATTTGCAAAGAGAAAGATTTCGAGATTCTTTTAATATATGCTTCCTTTTTTTATTACCTAAATTTGCTGTTAAATATTTTATCCGTCGCGCTCCAGATTTCTATGACTGGCGTTCAGGCACTTTTGAATTTTCTACAGATAAAGATATTTTAGAAGAAATCTTACGTGTTATTGATAAAGATATCAAACAATATCTAAATAATTTTACTATAGAACAATGTCAGGAAAATATATTAAAAATTGATTCTATTATAGAAGACTATCAAGATTTACACAAAAAAGCAGATTTGTTTTTAAAAAAGGGATTACTTTTATTTAAAGTAGCTCGTTATAAAGATGCTATTGATTGTTTTGACCTAGTATTAGAAATCAACGCTCAATTAAGTCACGTTTGGAATTATCGTGGAATTGCTTTATTAGTTTCTGAACGTATTGAAGAATCTATTATTTGTTTTGATAAAGTTTTAGAACTTGAGCCTAATAAGTATGAAATTTATCTTTTTCGAGGATTAGGTTTATTCAGCTTGGATCGTTTAGAAGATGCTATTATTAATTTTGATAAATATTTAGAATTTAAGTCAGATGATTATATTTTCTGGGAATTTAGAGCTAGAGTGCTTGCCAACTTAGAGCGTTATCAAGATGCACTTGCTAGTTTAGATAAAGCTTTAGAATTTAAGTCAGATGATTATAACTTTTGGGAATTTAGAGCTAGAGTGCTTGCCAACTTAAAGCGTTATCAAGATGCACTTGCTAGTTTAGATAAAGCTTTAGAATTAAAATCAGATGATTATGAAATTTGGAAACTTAGAGTTATATTCTTTATTAACTTAAAGCGTTATCAAGATGCACTTGCTAGTTTAGATAAAGCTTTAGAATTAAAATCAAATGATTATGAAATTTGGCAATTTAGAGCTACAGCGCTTGCCAACTTAGAACGTTATCAAGATGCACTTGCTAGTTTAGATAAAGCTTTAGAATTAAAATCAGATAATTATGAAGTTTGGCAACTTCGAGCTCCAGTGCTTGCTAAATTAAAGCGTTATCAAGATGCACTTGCTAGTTTAGATAAAGCTTTAGAATTAAAATCAGATGATTATGAAATTTGGAAATTTCGAGTTATATTCTTTATCCATTTCAATAGTTATCAAGATGCACTTACTAGTTTAGATAAAGCTTTAGAATTAAAATCAGATGATTATGAGCTTTGGGATCATAAAACTATTGCCCTTTATAAATTAAAATACTATGACGAAGCTATTAAAAGTACTAAAAAATCAATATCTCTATATCCTGAAAATAGTAAGAGTTGGAATGCATTAGGATATTTATTATTAAGAAAATATAGTCATGAAGAACCCGAGTTAAATACTCCTTTAGCCATTTATTATGAGGGCTTTAATTTTCATGGCAAGCAACAAAGTAATTCTGAAGAATCTGAATATTACCAGGAGTCCTTAACTTACTTTGATCAAGCGTTAAAATTTAAGAAAATTAATGATGACGATTGCCTTTTATATTGGACGAATCGTAGCTATTCTTTATATTATTTAGGACGCTATCAAGAAGCACTGGCTAGTTGTACCCAATCAGTTAAACTAAAATTAAGGAAAGATGTTGTTTGGGCTAATAAAGGATTTATATTACTTAAGTTAGGACGTTACAGAGAAGCCATTGAAAGTTTCAAAAAAGTATTTAAAATCAATTTTTATTATCGAGATATTCATTACAGTCTCGCTTCTTGTTATGCTTTAAAAAACAATATAAAACAGGCAGTCAAAACTCTTAAAGAAGCAATTTTGATTAATTATGAATATCGAGAAAGAGCAAAACTAGATCCTAATTTTGATCAAATCCGTCAAGATAGAAGATTCCAAAAATTAATGCAGGCTGAATCCAATAAATAAAAACTATGCCGTCACGATATCCCTGGTTTGGTACACTCTTATCCGTGGCGATCGCCCCTACGCAACTAGGTGTTGGATTTTGGCATTTGCACTTGATTAAAATTACCGCATCTCTCCAAATTCCTTGATATATTCTACTAACTCTCTGGTATGCCCACCTTCAGAGATTCGTGCCAAATTCCCCACTAAAATAAACAGTTCTCGCGCTCTGCTGACAGCCACATTAAGTAAATTAGGCCGCCGATTAATAAACCAGAGGCTATCAGTTGGTTGGCATTGGCGAGTCGAGAAAATTATCACTGACTTCTGACCACCTTGGAACGTGTGAACTGTACCAATGCTCTGCTGCGGGAAATCAGTCCAGCGAGATCGTAAACGTTGAGTCAGTGCATCTACTTGACGGCGGTAAGGTGAAATCACTCCAATTGTGTTGTCAGAGTCAGGAGAATTTAAGCAATAACCCGCCGCTAACAACTCCTCAATCAACGCTTCTACTGCATCAACTTCTGCCCAATTAACGTTGTTCTCAAGTTTCCCTTCCACATGGCAACCAATCAGGTTAGTACCTAACCGAGAAGCTTTTGGTTCAGTTTTGATGACCATCCCGTAGTTGCACAAGCGATCGCAAAAATCAGCAATTACCGGAACGCAACGGTAATGATATTTAAGGATAATACCCTGACCAATATCTTGCGGTTGCCCTGATGCCCCGGCTGCTCGGTGATAAGCTGTGGAAGCAGTGGGACTGTACCGGTCATAATCTGCATCCGTAAGTCCCTGTTCCAGAAAAGATTTGCTGCGATATTCGTCTTTCTTCTGGTCGCTCAAATTAACAACCGGCTCCAATTGCAATGGATCGCCCACAATCAAAGCCCGATTACACCTAACTAAAACCGGGAAAACTTGATGCGGTGGAATCTGACCCGCTTCATCTACAATTACTTGATCAATACAGCCACTATCGGGATAGGGTAACAAATTGCGGATGGAGTGCAAAGTGCAAAGAAACACTGGAAATAACAGGCTGATATCCCGATAAATGTTTCTCCAATTATGACTTAACTGACGAAAAGCATCCCATTCGCCATTCAATAATGCAATGTAAGTTCTAATGGAAGCTATCACCTCATCTTTTCGTCGCAGAGCTTCTTGTTGCTGAAATTGCCAAGACCACTCAAATAACTCTACTTGCAGCAAGTGCAATTCGGTGTAGAAGCGACTGTAGAAATCTTTTGTGGGATAGGTAGCAAGACGGTTTTCGATTTGAGAACGGCGAGTAATCAGGTCTTTGAGTTGCTGCTTTCTTGACTCAAGCTGCTGTTGTGCGCTGTCAATACCATTCTGTTGTTGCTGCCAATTCAATGCTTCTGCAAGTAGCTGGTCAACACTCTGCTGGGCGGCGATGAGAGATTCAGTTGTCAGTGGGATTTGAAATTGAAATGGGGTGGCCAGTGTCGCCAACACAGGCATCTCTATCTGTTTGTACAAGCGTTTGAGAACATGATGTGCGCTGGTTTTGGTTATCGACTGCCAGAATCGTTTAATCGTCTGCAAAAGCTTGACAAACCAGAAGTCATTTCTACTCTTATTCTGCCAGTAATCTTCAGACGGCAAAGAACGCCTAGCACTGTCAAGATATTGTCCTATCTGCTGGTAAGCTTCTAGGGGGAACTTATTGTAGTCGCGGTCAAATTCTAATGGTGACGAAGATTCAAATGCAGAAGTCTTTATCGCCTCGTCAAGCAATTGTATATCTCGGCATAGTGACTCTAATAATTGTTCATCAACACTTTTCTGTTGAAGCTCATCTTCGTCTTTTTTTCTATGAGATTCTATTTGCTGAACCCCAGCTAACAACTGTTGCTTTGCTGACTCCCATTCATCTAATTTAAATGTTTCTTTGGCTAACCAATCGAGTGCAGCTTGTAAACTAGGTAAAACTTGGCTCTCAACTAAATCCCTAGAGCCTCCTGATAGGTAGAAACGGTCAGACGTAAGGTTGCTGGCTAAGATTTTCTCAACGTTATTTACAGCAAATTTGTTAGTGCTTGTTACCACAGTTAGGTTACTTCTATCTTCACCCGTTGTTGCCAATTCCACGGCTCGATGTACCACTTGCTGCGCTATCTTATGTAACAGCAATGTCGTCTTGCCATTCCCCGGTGGCCCAATCACAGCAGTAATAGGATTTAACTGCGAATGTTTAAGAGCAAGTGCTTGATAGTCATCGGGCTGCGAGTTGGGAAAAGCACCCAAAAAAAGTACTTCATGTTGAGGTGCTTTTGGTTGTCCAAATAAATATTCGTAAGCCGGATGTCCTGGTCTTGCCCACTGAAAGTAATTCTGGTCGCTAATTTTCTGAAAATCTTTTTTGAGGTTGTAATTAAAAGCAGCGTAGTCAAAATCCAACAGATAAGGGAGAAGTTTTGACCGCACGGGAAACGGCGGTATTTCAATCAGCCCCATAAAATCTTGTAGCGTTTTAAAGGGACGATTGAAAGTAGTTTCGAGAAAAACTTTCAACCCTTCCCTTGTTACCAGAGACTCAGCCGCTTCTTCCTCTAGCCCGTACCACTGCATCAAATTGGGAATAACAGGCTGAAACTCATAATCAGTTAAATTCCATCCGCTACTGCGATAATTGCCCTCGAATAGTGTCGAAACATTGATCGTGAACAACGGGCGAAATTGACGGCGATTCGATTCAACTACATAAAGCTGCGGGAAAGCTACAGCAATTGATGGTAATTTTGTTTGCTCAAAGTTCTTTGCACTTTTAAACGGTTGCTTTAGTTTTTTAAATAAAGACTCGTCTATTAATAATTTATCGCCTACCAGATTTACGAGAGAGTCCCAGATGTTCGGTTGTTCTGAATCGTCAGCTTCTACTTTGGCATTACTCAAATTTTCAACATGGATGTAATCTAACCAAGCTTTGAGTAATTCTCGAATCTGTGAATCTGATGCCATCTCTGTTTCTCCCCTCGCACCCAATCATGAATCAAAGGTAAAAAGACTCTAAAAGTAGAGATTACCTGACAATTTACCCCAAGTCACTCATCCCCTAGTAAGGCTTCGAGCTTGTTCAAAAGGTTTACTAGCTGCTTTTGCTTTCTAGGCTCTTTCCATAACTGACGCTTTTTAATGCGCTGGGTGATATTTTGAAGGCGGTCTGGTATTTGGTTAGATGCTTTCGAGTCGGGCGTAAGTTCATCATCCGTCCAAGCGGTGATTTTTTCTTTGATTTGGCTTAAAGACCAATCCGATGCTATCGCTTCGGACAAAAGTTTTTTTCGGATTTCATTATTTCTTACCCGCGCCAAGACTTGTGCTTTGGTGTATTCCAACTGACCAGAACGCAGTGCCATTAAAATTTCTTCGGGCAGATTTAGCAAAGGTAAGCGTGTGGTAATGAACGATAGCCAATTCATGAGTCCCAGGCTCAAAAACACCTCTTGTACCGTTTTCACTTGTTCTTCATCTAGGTTAGGAGAAACGTTTTTCCTAGATTCAGTTTCATCGGCTAAATGGTCAGAAACGTTGTCCCCAGTTTGCGAATTATCTGGGTTAGGAGAAACGTTTTTCCTAGATTCATTTTTCTCGGCTAAATGGTCAGAAATGTTGTCCTCAGATTGTGGATTATCTGGGTTAGGAGAAACGTTTTTCCTAGATTCATTTTTCTCGGCTAAATGGTCAGAAACGTTGTCCTCAGATTGTGGATTATCTGGGTTAGGAGAAACGTTTTTCCTAGATTCATTTAATGAGGATTTTGACGGCTGTTCCCCCTTACTGTGAGCATTCTTCATTCGATACAGCAAGGATTTGACGGCTTCTACATCGCAATGCAGCCGGATTGCCAACAGGTGCAATATCCCTTCAGTTTCTTCAACAGGGTTAAGGTCTGATCGTTGCAGGTTTTCAATCAAAGCCAACTGAAACGCTTGGTCATCTGATAGCTCACGCACAACCACAGGCACAACTTCAAGTTCTGCTTCCAGTCCTGCCCGATAGCGTCGTTCTCCTGCTACTAATTCGTATTTCCCAGAGCCTATTGGACGCACCAACAGAGGTTGGAGGATGCCATGCTGCTTGACTGACGAGACTAATTCTTTTAATGCTTGTGGGTCGAAGTATCGTCGGGGCTGGTGTTGAGGCAGAACTATATCTGAAAGTTTGATAGTAGTTTCAGTAGCATAAGGCAACTCGCCATCTGGGGAGGATAACCAAGGTGCAGGGGGTGGAGTTGTAATTTGACCCCCAAAGGGTTTGTCTGTTTGTTTGCGTCGGATCATAAAGCCTCCAAAGCTAAAGCGATTTCTTCAAGAATAGCGACTACAGGATGTTTCGGGTCAAATACTGCTAGGGGCGCACGTTCTTCTGACGCATCGACAAAAGCGGTAGCTCTGGGGATGGGTGGGAAAATACGACCCCAAGCGGAAAGTTGTTCTTGGATGGCTGCTAATGCACGTTTATCGGCTGAGTTCTGTTGAGCATACCGCGTGGGAACAAACCCTGCTATTTGGATTTTGCGGTTGGCTTTATTTTTTACGTGGGTGATAGTTTGTAAGAGTTCGTCTGTTCCCTCAAAGGCTTTTATATGGGTTTCAACGGGAACGAGTACGTGTGTGGCCGCGACTAAGGCGATATAGGAAAGCAATCCTAAGCTGGGGGGACAATCTATAAGAATGAAGTCGTATTCATTTAGAACAGATTCAATGGCTTCCTTAAGGCGCAACTCGCGCATCGCAGCACTGACTAACTGCATTTCGGCTCCACTTAAGACTCGGCTTGCTGGAACCAAGTCCATGCCGTGAATGCCCTCATGAATTGGTAAGGGCTGCTCGTCGATAATGGCATCAGCAACGGTTTTTTGTAACTGAGATGGCACTAGCCCCATGAATTTAGTTAAGGAGGCTTGGGGGTCTAGGTCAATGAGGAGAACGCGATGTTCTCGTTTTGCTAAGTGATATCCCAAATTTTGGGTCAGTGTCGATTTGGCGACACCACCCGCTTGGTTAAACAGGGCAATAATGCGGCAAAGAGGGTCAGAAGTTGACACTGGCTTTCGTTCCTAGAAGATACGTTGACATTTGGTCAACCGGCTCGGTTTTAGTTTCCAGTTTATTGAAGTGTATCAGAAGAAGAGAAGTTCTAGCTAAGACGGTAATTTCAGCAGTAGACTTTATAGAATCAAGCAACATTAAGTCATGACTATGACAACCAAACAAGCAATTTTTGAAGCGATTGAACAACTGCCATCCCAGCACCAAGAAGACGTGTTGCGGTATGTTCAACAGCTTGCACGTACTCAGAAATCACCAGATCCCAACCTCCCCAATTCCAGTAGCGACCCCCTGGCAAACTTCATTGGTGCAGTATCTTACGCCTCCCTAGCTGCCAACTTAGACTCGGAACTCTATGGCGACTAAGTGCTGAACTGGTCAAATGTACGTGCGCGGTGTGGTCAAAAGTAGCTATTAAGGGTGCATCATGGAGACAAACTATACATTCAAATTCAATTCTGACACTGCCTTATCAGCCCTGAAAGCTGGTAAATACGACCCGCTCAACTTCTACGAGGCGCGTTTAGACCTGTTTAACCTCTCGGTAATGGCAGACTACGATCAGCTAATTTGCCTGCCCACACTAACTGCTATTGACAAATATTGGTATCAGATTGAAACAGCCCGAAAAGTACTTAGACAACTGGGTGGACGCGCATTACTAGCCGATGAAGTCGGATTGGGCAAAACCATTGAAGCGGGACTAATCATAGCCGAGTACTTAGCTAGGGGTATGGTACAGTCCATGCTGGTGTTAACTCCCGCATCCCTAGTTTCCCAGTGGCAGTCAGAGTTAAGTGACAAATTTAATATTGCTACTATCACCACAGATAACCGTGACCCGCAACAACCGATAGATGAATTTTGGACGAATAATCCGCGAATTATCGCTTCATTAAACACGGCTAAGTCTGCTAAACATTATCCCCACGTTACCAGTCGCACTTGGGACTTGGTAGTTGTCGATGAAGCCCACCACCTGAAAAATCGCACTACCCTCAACTGGAAACTGGTCAACGCCCTCAATAAGCGCTTTATCCTCATGCTCACTGCTACGCCAGTGCAGAACTCCCTTATTGAACTGTTTAATCTGCTGACCCTCCTCAAGCCAGGACTGCTACAAACAGAAGCCGCTTTTAAAAAAGAATACGTAGATTCCAGGAATGGACGAGTCCCGAAAAATCCCGAAAAGTTACGCTCCCTGATGCGGGAAGTCATGGTGCGAAATACCCGCGCTCTAGTAGATGTCAAACTGCCCAAACGCTTCGCCACCACAATTACCGTTACCCCGGCAGCAGGCGAGGAGAAACTTTACCAGGACTTAAGCGACTATCTACGTAACTCAGAAGATAAGCTAGACAGACTCTCCCGCACCAATTTGCTGATGCGTGCTGGTTCATCCCCTGGTGCTTTAGCTGACTCCCTCAAGCAATTGACCAAACGCCTACCTGACTCTGAACTGAAGTCTTTAGCAAGACGAGCAGCCCAGGTGAAGCAGGTCGAGAAAGCAAAAGTATTGGTAGAGATGCTCTCAAAATCTTCCCAGAAAACCTTGGTCTTCACGACCCATAAAGCAACTAGCACTTATTTGACCCAAACTCTCCAAGCAGCAAATATCCCCTTTGCAGAATTTACTGGGGGGATGTCCCTTAAACAGAAAGATGAGGCCATCGCTGCATTTCGAGATACAGTTTCTGTACTGCTGGCATCCGAAACAGGCGGAGAGGGACGTAACATTCAGTTTGCGAATGCGATCGTTAATTATGACCTGCCCTGGAACCCAATGAAAATAGAACAGCGCATTGGTCGTATCCACCGCATTGGACAAACCCAGGATGTTTTTATTTTTAACTTTTGTCTAAAAGGCAGTATCGAAGAGTATATTCTGCGGATCTTGCATGACAAAATTAATATGTTTGAACTAGTGGTCGGAGAGATTGAAACAATTTTAGGGAACGTGGATGATGAATTTGACTTTAGTGAAATTGTCATGGATATCTGGCTCAAGCATCAGATCAAGCCCGAATTAGATACAGCCTTCGAGCAATTGGCAGATAATTTGTTGAAAGCCAAAAACCAGTATCAGCAAATTCAGGAACTGGATGAACAGATTTTTGGCGAAGATTTTGAAGCTTGAGAAATTGATTTGACTAACTATGATTTCAGATCCAATTATTGCTACTTTAGAAAAAATTGTTTCTCTGCATGATGGAATAGCAGAACCTGCTGGTGAACACATTTTGAATGTGTTGTTGACAGAAAATATAGCATCGCTGCTTTCGCTCCCAGAAGAAGTTACTTTTACAACTATTGCTGATGTACCCCAAAGTGTTTTTGTCACCTATCATTCAGAAGTCTTAAATAAGCTATCTGAACTATTAGCTGTTAAAGGACTTATTAGTGCGTTGGGTGTTAAAATCGATGGACATCTTAAAAACACAGGCTTTGAGAAAATTTTATTGGAGAGACTCGCACCTCAAAATGGCTTAATTCGTTTTTTAGATGCTAAACCAGAAATTACTCGTTACATCTTGTGTAATGTGGCTTACACAGCGAATGCTTCCGAAAAAAGGATTGGTTTAGTTTCGTTCATTATCAATGAAATAACCGGAGTAACACCAGTAGAAATTGGGGATGCTTTGTTTTGGGAGTCTGACCTAATGACTGTGGAGTATCAAGAGACACCATTGGCGATTCCAATTGAAGAGTTGTTGAGGTTAATCGAACATCAAAGTGCAATATTAATTGGAAAATCTCTAGATAATTGGCAAGCTAAGTTAACAAGAGCAAGAGCTAGGGATGAAGAAAGGCTCAAGGATTATTACAACACGATTAGCGACTCGATTCGCAACAAGATTGAGTTAAAAAAATTGATTGGTGATGAACAAGACAAAGAATTAGCACGAATTGAAGCTACTAATAGAGAGTTAGAGAGAAAATTGTTAGATATCCAAGAGCGTTATGCAATGAGTGTAGAAGCTTGGTTGCACAGTGCAATGATTATCCATCTACCTACGGTACATATTCAGTGTGAGTTGCAACGAAAGAAAGTAAAACGGACTGTAACAGCAGTTTGGAATCCGTTCACTAAAATTCTTGAGCCGCTTCGCTGTGAATTATCAGGAGAACCTGTTTACAATTTCTATTTAGATGACAAGTCAGCCAAAATTATCTCACCGACAGTTTGGAGAAAGTAATTTCTGACATTTACTCTACTAAAATAAAGACTGTATATTTTGAGATAGATGCCATGACAACCAATTTACCTATGAAATTGTCACACTTGCCCAGCAGTTTGCCATTAGATGGTGCTGTCCGCATCGAGCTAGTAGAAGGAGTGCCGATATTTCGAGCTTCCAGTTTAGTACAGGGGCGAATTGAAGCATTATTAATTAAGCAAAAAGAATCTGCACTTACTTCACAGGAAGAAAAAGAATTAGATGAATATGAAGAATTAGACGATTATCTGAGTTTGGTGAATCGGATACTCAGAAATTCATCGCTAACTCAAAACCAAAGTGAATCATAGGGAATTAGAGATTTGTCTGCGAATCGTTACATTAGTGAAGCTACTCAAAATCAAGTACGACAACGAGCCAAGTTTCTGTGCGAATATTGTCACGCATCGGAACAATGGCAATATGTTTCCTTCACTGTAGACCATGTAATTCCTCTTACCAAAGGTGGTGCTAATTCAATTGATAATTTAGCTTTGGCTTGTTTTCATTGCAATCGCAAAAAATCAGATAAACTTAAATCCTTTGATGAAAAGTCGTTATCTGAAGTACCTTTATTCAATCCTCGCACTGATAGTTGGCCAGAACACTTTATTTGGTCAACAGATACACTCTTGATTATCGGCTTGACACCAACAGGACGCGCCACAGTCGTAGCATTAGCATTCAACCGAGCCAGAATAATTAATATTCGCGCTGCTGATAGAGAAATTGGGCGGCATCCACCACCAGATGACCCAATTCAAAATTGAAAATTTAAAATGGTTCAGACCATCGCTTAACTAAAACTAAAAAAGTGTGGGTAAATGGCGAAAAGAAAAACTGAATATTAAAACCAAAGCCTCATAAGTAGGGCTGACATTTTAATTAATCATTTTAAAATACAGAATTAATCTATCTTTCAAACTGCTGCAAGGCTTTGTCTAATCCGTAGGCTCCCGTCTCAGTCAGACTATCAACTAAATCAAGACAGCGCGATCGCAAGTTTTCATCTTTACTTTGACTGTACACGCGGATCAGCAATTCACTGATTTTGTCTGCATCTGATGCACTACGGGTGCGGATGTCAGCAGCCATTAAACTAAAATCTGTAACAAATTTTTCACATACGAGATAAGTAATATCTGGTAGTTTAGCTGTTGTTTTTTCGAGTGCATAAATTAAATCTTGACAATCTGTTTCAAATGCACGGCTTTCAACAAATGCCTGAACCAGACTGACATACTCACCTAGTTGTTCTCCCTCCAAGTGGAAAAAGCAACCAGCAGCTTCAACACGAACTTTCTCGTCAGAATCATTGAAAAGTTGAGTTAACCCAGTTTCACAGAATTCACGGAAATGTGCTGACCGAAGATTAGCAACGAATATTTCAGCCGCTGCAATACGATGTGATTCTGTCCCAGAAAGGCAACGCTCTGCAAATGAATGCGCTTCCTCTATTATTAAAGATGATAAACAAGCTTGCCTAGCACCAACCCTTACTACCTCTGTTAGATCAGAACTAATCATTCGTTCTAAAATTGACGCTAATTTCTGAAAATGTGTTGGTAGTGCGTAGTATAAAAAATCTTCAACAGTTAGTGTGGCTAAAAATACATCCTCAGTTGTACAAAGTTCTAAGAAAAGACTGACAGCTACATCCCTGTTATAGTTCAACATTGCTGTTAGTGCCTCAGCAGCAAAAGACCTCACAGCTATAGAAGGGTCTTGGACTATGTGCTGTATAGGTATTTGGAAGTAAGAAGCACGATTTTTATCAGCAAAAATTAGCTCGGCGATCGTTTTTACCGCACTGCCACGCGTGGAGTTGATTCCCGCATCAATAATATTACCGCCGTAGTTAGACTCTCTACCTGAAGTTTCAGTACGCCACAACTCTTGCTCTGGATCAGGATCTTCTAAGGCGTACCAGACCAGAATATCCAAAGCCTCGCAAGTCCAAGGCAGATCAGCTAACTTCCGAATTAACCAACAAATCCAGCGCCCACAGGGTCGTTGCGGCAGTTGGTGACAGCGTTGGCATACACGAACTGCGGTTTCGACATCTAGTCCAACTTCAGCAATGCCCTGTAAAACTGCATTAAAGTAGGATGAATTAGCATTATCTGGAAACCGCCAGATTAACGAGGCAAAACGTGTAGGCTCCTTCTTAACTTGACTTTCCAGAAGACTTGATAATTGATCCGCCCCTCCTATAAGTTCCCCAGTGCGTTGAAATTTAGTGCCTAAATCATCGTAATCATAACGGGCAATAGCTTTAAGCCATTGCTCATCAGTCATTTTGTCTGTCGCAGCTTCTGGTATTGGAGATCCAACTAAATGAACTTCCATTGACTGTGGTGGCTCTATCTTCCCTGGTGCCTCCAACAACTTTAAATCTGTAAACTTACGTCTCAACTCCTGTAGCCGACGATTGACAGTCTCTGTGCGTTTATGGGGAGGAATGGCATCTAGCAAAACAAGTTGTGGATAACCTCGAAACCAACGACCATCAGTACTTTTCTCATAGTCGGTGTGGTAATCAATAATTACTGCTTGCAGCTTTATTAACTTTTCTTCTGAGGAATGTGGAGTAGTTGCTTCTATCATCTGTCGTGTAGCCCAATAAGGAGCAGCACGAATATTCCCATTACCAGCTCCTCTGTATCCTGTTTTGAGCCTTGAAGGTTGTTCGCACAGATAATCTATAGCCTCCGAAGCAAATCTTTTGCCATTAGCAGCGTAAGCACGAATCAACAGGAACTGGATTGTTTCAAGATTTGAGCCGCGAAGTTGCTCAAGAGCGAAGTTAGCAAAATCTTCAGGGTTGTTTGCAGCTAAACTAGACAGTGCTACTTCCATCTCCATTAACAATTTGTGCCCTATATCGTAGCCTCTGCCATAAGGTCGGTAATACCATACTGAATCATACCAAGGTGGATTACCTTCCCGTATAGCTGTTAATTCCATAACACGGAGCATGAAGGGAAATATATGTTCAATGAATGCTTTGGGAGCATTTCGTGCAGTCTCTCTTAAAATTCGTTCATTAAATTGACTGTGTGGCAGAGCGCCAGATTTGCGTTCAAACAGATTAGGTTGTCCAGCAGCGAGACTTAAATCTAGATATCGATTGAGGTAACAGCTAATAGCTTCACAAGCCCAGTCAGGATGCTGCTTAGGTAAAGAATAAATTTGCATCCAGAAGTCACGGCTGTTATCGATGATCTTTTCTGCTTGGTCAAGAATACCTTCACGAATCAATCGTAGAAACAGATCAAAGAAATGACGCCCTGCGCTGAGTTCAGCACCTTGCACAAGGTTATTGAGCCGATGATGCCATGCTTCAGATGCACCTACAAAGGGTTCCATTAACTCAGCAACCTGCTCCGGGATCTGCCTTTGCATAATCGATAGCAGTTTTACCGTTTGGTCAACACGTTCCTCATTTTTATCTCTTAGCCACTGTTCTATAACTCCAAGGGAATTTAACAGTTTAAACCAGTTTACAGAGCTATACAAAGTGCGCCAAACTTGTTGTGTAATAGGGTCATTTTGATTACCAATTAGTGGAGCAATAATATTCCATTCTTCTTCTTTGGGGACATTTAGTGTTGCAAGCAGGGCAAATATTACCTGTTTTATGTGAAAGCGAATATCAGAGCTACTGAGCAATTCTTTGAGATTATTGAGGTAGCGGTAAAAATCGTCTTCGCGTTCATGAAGAAGAATTTGGCGAACTTGGGCGCGTCGAAATAAATGTTGTTGCTCGCGTTTCCCTAAAAACCGCAACAATTCTTGACCGCGAGATGCAAAGCGACGTGCAAAAGCATAATCAAAAAAACTTTCATGGAAAAATGAAATACGCTTGCCTTCTAAAATTAAAAGATGCTCTGAAGCCATTGCTTTAGCATCGTGTTCAAATTCATCAACAACCCTTTCAGGAGCAGACAAGCTTTGCTGTTGCTGACTACTCATATAATCACATAGCGCATCAATTACCTGCGTCCATTGAACAGGGCGACCAAGACGCTCTCGCACTTTTTCGTTTTTGCGTTTCCAAAACAGGTCGTATAGTTCCTTTGCTGTCTGAAAGTTTAAAACATCTATTGTGGTATCTTCGGCTATTTCTGCAAGCAAACCCAAATGTAAGGGAACAGATAGTAAATCAAGCTGCTTGTCACCTAGTCGTGTCGCATCTAAACCTAATTTTTCGCCAACAACTTCTCTTACTTTTGAATAATCAAGGCGATTGATCGCCACAACTTTAGCGATGCCGTTTTCGCCGCCCAAACGCTTTAATCTGTGGTCATTTTCTAAATCGAACTTGCGGCAAGCCAGCAACACACGAATGTTGGGATGGGCTTGGGCTTGCTTAATAATTTCAGCAACACAATCAAAAAACTGCGGATTTCGACCAGATGCTAGACTTACAGCATCAAGCTGGTCAATAATAAGCACACAATCTCGCCTTTGAGCGATGTTGGCTAAAACAATAGCGGGAGAATCGGGCAAATCGCGTTGCTGTCCAATACTCTTGGGTAAAAACGTTGGTTCTAAATGATCTACACGAAAAGCTAATACTGGAAAACCTTGATTTTGCAGCTTCTCTAATACTTGGAGCATAACGCCGCTCTTACCGACCCCCGCCTCACCTACTAGCAAAATGCTCTGCTTTTTCTCAGTTAATTCCTCAAAGGCAATTTGAGCCTCATCGCGAGGAATGATATCACCGGCGATCGCCTGAGTATCACACAGGGAAGAAAAATAAAGATTATTTGCAGTCTCAACAGCAGCTAAAACATGGGGGTCATTACCCCACTGGCGACGGCGATATTTTCGTTCATGTAGCAAATAATGCCAAATATCATGTGCCGTCAATTCCTGATGAATCCTTTCTAGGGCTAATTCAGCTAGTTCAATTCTGATTGTTTTTGGATCGCCGTCTACTAAAGCTGCGAGAAGACTCTCAATGGTACGAACAAGAACATCCTCACCAAATGTTTCAACACGAACTCGCTTTAAAGCTTCAAAAGCAGCTATTTCAGAACAATTGCCCCATTTTTGGCGGAGTGTGTTGAAGCCACCAGATAGTGTCTTGTTAAGAAAAGCACGCTCAAACTCTGCCCAAGATGCAGCGTCTCTTGCTCGATTGGCTAATTCTTTGAGTTCCTCTGCATCTTGAGTAGAAATGAAGACACAAGAAGCTTTTGGATCACTCAGTTTTTTCCAAAAGTCTGATAAAACTTGTACTTGTGTATCCTCCAAAGCCTTTAATGGCCAACCTCTACGCCCACTTTTTTGTCGTTTAACTTGGTGGTACTCCAATTTCCCGTTGCGACGAATAAAGAACTCGAAAGCATCCTCACCTGGTTCTTCTAAACGGATAGAATCTGCTTTCTCATCCATGACATCTATCATGCAAAATACAGTCCAGCGACCTTCGTAGCGGTTGCCAATTTTGTCGGTCTCTCCACCAGGTAGGGGCATATAATCTCTGTCTCTGAGCAGGCTGCTTTGGAAGATGTCGTGCGTTGTCTAAAGTTAGCGGGAGCTACTTGGGTGGCACTGCTACCAAACATTAGTGATATGATAGCGACTTCAATCCAACCCGTCCATCAATAGCTCGGACATCTCCAGTTGGTCGCGGTTGCGGTTATCGTCGTAAAGAAGTGTATTTAATTTTGCGTGTCTGCTAAGTTTTTGGGCTTTACGCACATTGCCAATCAAAAATTCCTGCTCGGTAACAGCGCTAGTGTCACGGTAGGGCTGCACTGGGATACTTTACACACACCCCGCTTCATTGAGTATGGCTCTATGGCTGGCTTGTCGTTCGTAGAGTAAAACATGAACAGATAAATTAGTAACTATTTATATATATCTTTAGTTATTTGATAATCAACTCGTTTTTGTCTTAACCAATACCTAATACGTTCTGCTGCTTTATTAATATCAGAGACATAAATCGATTTATTACTTGAATTATTATTAAAATTAATTTTTTGCTTTTTATCCTCATCCATTTTGAAATAAACTATTTTTCCATCCATAGTTGTTAGAGATAATAAATCTCTATATTTTCTTTTTTGGTCAGGGTCTTGTTGGTTTAATGAAGACCTCTCCTGGGTTTTCACAGAAACTATACTGTAAAAAAGATATTCACAAGTTTCTTCATCTACACACGCACCTTTAATAAAATTCCAATAGCATTTATAGTAAGAAAGAGAAGTTTCGCATAAAAAGATTACAAAGCACTCATAAATCCCATACCTGTATTTACCATCAAGTCCTTTTTCTTCATAAACATCATTATTATCTATTAATAAGTCGGTGTACCTATTTTTTATTTTTTCCAGTTCTCTATCTGTAATGAGGATGCGACTCTCTGAAAGCTCACGAGAATTAATGCCAATAAAGGAAAGTATCGGGTCTTGGTCTTCTAATTCTATTTTTAACTTGTCTTTACCCAACTGAATCAAATGTAATTTGTCTCTTTCTAACCATTCATCTACTTGTCTTTCTAAATCAGATATATCGTAAATACCAGCATTTCTTATTTGTTCTTCCAATGAATCTATTTCATTTTGAGTTTGCTGGCATAGGTTTTCTAACATAGGAATTTTTTTTTCGCACCAATACCGGATATTTTTTAATTTTTTGTATATATAAATATAAACTATAACTATTAGAATAATGGTAAAAATCAAAAGATTCTTTCTGATGAAAATAGTAAAAATAGCTGTCAAAATTAATAAAATTATAAATAATAATACAAATAGCAAAAACACTAACTGTATCTTATTTTTGCGTATACGTGTTGAAATCGTCTTTTCAATTGTATTTAAAGCCAAGGTAACTTTTAAATTTATAGGTTTTAAATCTATATATATTTCATTTAAAAAACTAGAAAATAATTCTTTTGTTAGAAATGGAGGAATTGGAATTGGGCGTAATAAGAAACGTTCAATATCTAGTATAAGTAGTCTGGCACTGAGTAATTGTTTTTCATAGTAATGTAATTGTTCTTTTAAATTATTTTGTACAACTTCAAGCTGAGGATATGATTCGTTTTCACGATGTTTTTTGAGAAGATCAAAATATATTTTAATTAATAATCTCATAACTCATTTGTCTTCTTCTAGTGCTTGTACAAGTTTAGACATTCTTTCATCATCAAGGTGAATAAGAAGACTCAGTTTTATATTTCTTACTCGAATTTTTTTTCCAGATTCTATTAAATTTTCTAGATATGAATAATAATCAGATTTTGTGAAGTTAGCAAACTCTTTAGAACGAGATTTAGCATTGTTAAGATAGTAATGGCAAAAATTGAAAACTATATCTAAAACTTGGATTTCAAAATCAGTATAGTCATATTTATTCTTATTTCGTAAATTTTGGATTTTTTTTATAACTTGCAAAACTTCTTTACCATAAGCAGAGGGTAACTTTTTTAAAGAACAAGAATCTGATTTTTCAAACATCCATTCTACAAGACTACAGAAACTATCTTTAAAATTATCTAGCTTACTTTGAGAGTTTATGACGAATGTTTCAGCATTTATCGTGTCAACCTTTATTCCAATACCTTCACTATCACGAAGTGTCTGCAAAATTTCTATTTGCACACCAGGTGGTTTGGAAACTTGCTCAATGTTTGCATCACATTCAATACAAAACTTGCTATGTTCAGTCAAATTTTTGTAGCCGCATATAGGACAGTCCATATTTTTATCAACCGATGCTATCTATGTCTGCGCCTATAATTTTCTTACTTTGATTAATATCTTGTTTGACTGTTGCGGTTCCCTTATTCATCTTGTTAGCTTTTAATCCAGTCACATCCTCAGATCCATCCATATTTTGGGCTATTTGTAGCTTGGGATTATTTTGTGGAAAAAATCTGGACAACTGCTCAAATAGTTCTTTATCCTGAGCTAACTTCTCCTGTAGAATGTCCCTCAGAATTGACTCATAGCGTTCTGGTTTCTTCTCAAAGTTTTTTAAGACATTTAAAGCTTCTTGATCTTCCTCACCATTCCATCTCACCTTAAGCCACTCAAAAATAGTTTTAGCTTTTTCATAGGCATCCTGACCTGCGGCACCAGCAAATTCTTCAGCCCCTTTTTTTACAAAAGGCGTTAGAACTGTCATTATGGCAGTGATGAGGCTTATGGGTTCCATAGTTATACTGTAACTGAGTTATAAAAATAATACACTTCAGTAAAGTACTATTTGGGAACAGGGAAAAAACTTTGTGTAAAATTTACATGAATTTTACAGATGGTACTGACTAGGGAAAGACAGCAGGGTTATATCTAACTTTGTCATACCGTATTTAGCCTCAAACCCTAAAAATTTTTCTAAAATTTAAAATGGCTCAGACCATCGCTTAACTAAAACCTCCCCAGAACTTCTATCAGGGCTTACGTGCAGATATTTACTCGTGGTATCCAAACTTGTATGCCCTAAAGTAGCCTGAACCAAATGCACCGGAACACCTTCATCTAATGCGTGGGTAGCATGACTGTGCCTAAACCAGTGCGCTGAAACATTCATGGCATTCTCTAATTCTGCTGCTGCCGCCGCCCTTTTCACCACTCGGTCAATATGGGAAGGGGCCAAGGGTCTACCTGTAGCACTGGCAAACACAGGCGCATCCTTCAACGCTTCAGAGCGCAGTGCCATTAACTCCACCCATAGCGACTGGGGAACGTGAACTCGGCGAGTCCGCCCCCCCTTGCCATAAACATTAATCTGCCCACCGCCGCCGCGAGAAGCAATCGCATCCTTCCACCGCAACCCGCACAACTCAGATACCCGAATCCCAGTTAAATACAGAGTTTTTAAAATTAACCGATTGCGCTTGTCAGTTGTCGCTGCAATCATCGCATCCACATCCGACGGTGTAAGAATACGCTCCACCAAGGTATCTTTCGGCTTGGGCAACTTGAACTGCTTGGGGATAGGACTGCGAGTCAGGGGCGGTTTCTCCAAACTGGTCACATAGGAAAAAAACGCCTTGAGAATGTTGAGATGCTTAACCTTGGTCGTGTCTGCCTCTTGCAGGAAATCTAACCAATCCCGAACATGACGGATCTGGATTAGGGCGATCGCGTCCACCGAGGTAAAAGTTAAGAACTTACGAATGGTATTGTGATACGAAGCCCTTGTTTTACCATGATGCACGTCCAACCATTCTTCTACCAATTCCGTCAGCGTTCTCATACAAGGGGCAGGTGTGTGATGAGTAGAAACCTACTATTACACAACATTATCCCTGGAAAGGTGATTGTTTCGTGAACGACTTCACACACTTTACCCTGGCTTATCAATCGCTCCGCCCACAATCCTGATTCTCTCGTTGATTCATAAGTTTTACTTAATTCCCTTCATCAGGTGGAGGAATGCACCATGAAAGCTGGATGCAATACCAGATTTAGAAGAAATTGATATCAATGACCAAAAAATGATATCAACACTGCCCAGCAGCCCCAGTCCCAGATTTTCACCCCTGCTCAACCATCAACGGCAGTCTGCACCTGTTTTTACCAAACTACAAATCTGCCCATCACACAACATCTTGAAAGGGCTAGTCCTGAGTTGGAAATAAAATTGATGTATAGTTCCAACTCGAAATCTTCTATTTAATTAGGTATTCACAATAAAAGTTTATTTTTATTTTTACAGAGTATAAAAAGCTATCAAATATGTAGCTGAAATGGTAAGATTTTCTGGAATCAGCTTCTGTGCATTTGTAAGTTTGTATATACACTACATAGACTAGTCGTTGTGCACATTAACCCCACCCCCAACCCCCTCCCCGCAAGCGAGGAGGGGGCTATGATATACCTCATGTGATTAGGAAACGCTATATCTACCAGAAAATTTGCAACTAAACAACATAGGAAATTTATAAGATGTTAGTAGAAACACTCGCCGCCATTGCATTAGATATAGCTCCATATGTACTTAAAGAATTAGCATCAATTGGGTTAGAAAAATTCAAAGAAAAAATCCTAAATCCTACAGGAGATAATCCTACCCCAAAAGTAGAAATTAAAGACACGGAAATCACAGCAAAAATCGAAGAAACATTATTAAAGCGAGATGATATTGATGACATTAAAAATAATAATGAAGAAATGACACAGCTCATTTACAAGGTATTGGATGAGGTTAAAACCCTATCTAAAAAAGACCCTGATTTAGAAGTAGCATCTGATAAGATAATAATTTCCCCACTACAGTCGGGAGAAGATAAAGAGTTAGATTCAACTAATCTGAAAGCTTGGCTAGAGAGAATTGAGAAAAGATTGGATGATATTGCACCTATAAGACCCACAAAACTCACAACACATCCATCAGAAAGCCCACAGACTCCTAAACCCGAACATTCAGGTACTCAGAATAAAAACCCTGGTTCGGCAGTTGAGCCACTAAAGTCGAAAGATACCGAATCCTCAACGTTAGATACGTTGAATAAACTTCACAAATACAAAGAGTATGGCGAGTCTATACTCCGAGGACTAAAATCCTTGAAACCATACCAGTCCTCAGCAAATGAAATCTTAGACAACCGCCAACTTCAAGACTGTCTCAAAAGCCTCAAAGATACCGCTAACAAAACCGTAGAACTTGCATCCTCCCCAGTGAAAATCGCCATCATGGGAGAATTCAGTAGTGGTAAAACCCTACTAATTGGTAGTCTAATTGGCTTTGCTGATGCCTTACCAATCAGTGAAATTCCTACAACAGGCAACGTCACAGCCATCCACTTAGTTCAGCAAGATGATTTCAAAACCACGCAATTTGATGACTTTACGGTCGAGTATCTTTCTCAGTCAGAGGTTCAAGAATGCCTGAAGTTTATGTTAAAAGAAGCAGAAAAACGGGCACAAGCACCAGAACTGACTGCTTTCCCCCAATTGACCTCAAAAACATTGAATCAGGATACCTTAAATAGTTACGAGAAATGGTGTGAGTCAGCATGGAATCAAAGTAAAAACCCAAAACTACGTTCTCTGCTGCGAGAGTTAATCGTTTTTATTCGTGCTTATGTTAACTATGGGGCAGATTTGTGTAATCAAAGTCTCAAAATAACTCAGACAACTGCTAGTGAGGGTTTAAAACTCACGAGTACATCGTCTGTAAGTCCAGAAGTAAAATTTGAAGATATACCTTCACTTGCCAAGGTATCTGTGAATAAAAACCGACCCTCAGCAGAGTTATTGAAAAACAGCTTTTCACTGATCCGACGCGTAAATATTCATGTCAAAATATCCAAAGAAATTTGGAATCTCGGAATAACACAAGATACTGCAAAGTTTATTTTACTAGATTTTCCTGGTTTGGGAGCGGCGGAATCGGGAGTCAGAGATACTTTTGTGTCACTGCGAGAATTAGCAGAAGTACAGACGATTCTCATCTTACTTAACGGGAGTAGACCCGGAGGCGATAGTGCCCATGAAATATTCAGTATGATTCAGCAAGAAAGACCAGGGAAAGACCTCAAAGATTTTATTCTCGTGGGAGTAGGTCGATTTAATCAGATCTCCATAGAACAACAAAAATTTGACAAACTGATTAATTCTGCTACCAAAAATCCCTTAACAGAAACATCTGTTTTAAAAGAATTTAGCACCCTCGAAACTATCATTAACCAAGCCTCAGCATTGACAAGCCAAAAAGACCGCATCGTTTTATTAGATCAACTGATAAGTTTGGCAGATTTAGCAAAAGTTTCCAGTGCAGTGAAAGTAGGCTCTCCAGAGTTCTTAGGTAAATTGGAAGAGCCAAATAATATCTCTCTACAACAGTCTGAGCAGATGCGTGAAAAGTCGCAAAGCTTAAGCAAGAGTCTTTTAGCAACAGACCCACAGAGTTCTCTTTGTAAACAGCTTGGTTACTTTGCACAAGACGGCGGTATCGGCAAATTAAGAGAGTTGATCCTCAACCACGTAGCTGCTCACAGTTTGAAGCAATTATATGAAGATACTCGCAAGGATGCCGATAAATTACGTCAACAACAAGACACCCTCAAACAGATACTATCAAACTTAGGTATAAACCCAGAAGAAAGTTCAAATTTGAAACAATTGCGCGACGCTATTGAGAAAATATATAGAACCTACGATGGCTTCAAAGATAAATTAGGAAAACAGCCACTTGAAGACGCAAAAGGAGTTAGCATCAGCGATGTCATCAGAGATGAAGTAATTTATAGAATACTCGAATGGAAAGAGTGGAAATTACTGTTCAACAGAGCGCAAAATGGCATAATCGCACTACCATTAAAATCTAACAGCGTAATTCCGAAAAGAGAGTCTGCCATCCCTACGAAGAGCGACGACTTTTTAGACGTATTTGAAAAGACTGTTAAGGAGCTAAAAGTTTTTGCTGATGGTTGCATCCAAAAAGCAGTTAATAACTTATTACAAAATTTATCCAATCAATTAAGTCCAGAAATTGAGCAATTAAAGGCAAAACTCTCTGAAGAAAAGGAAACAGAAATTCGGGACAAATTTGCTAATGAACAGGCTGAGATATTTTCTGTGGTGTATCAACTTTACAACCCTGAACAATGGGAAAAATATATCAGGACAGAAACCTCTCCAGAAGAGAAATCTATTGAAACTAGAACTGTATTTCCTCTAGCACATAAAGACCAAAAACACGATAGTGGTCAAATTTTTGATTGGGCATCAGAATATAGCAAATCAGAATACACCAAAGTTAATTCCCAACAAATCTCCAATCAACTTCTGCTCGTGCAACGGCTGCGGGATGAGATAACTGCTAGCATAAGCCTACACATAATAGAGTATGTAAGCCAAATCAATAAAAAACTTGAAAAGGTAATTTTAGAGATACTCAATAATTTGACTCCTGAACTAGATATACTGCTAAGAGAAGAGGCATTGCTCAGATACATTGCAGGTGAAAAACAGGAAATTCATGAAGCTGATACTGTCCCGCCTATTCTCTCACAAATAGCCTCAATTCCTAGTCATGAAACTTCAATTTTAGGAAATGGATAATAGTTAGTGATTAACAACCACAACTTCTAAATTTCCAACTCTTAAAAATTTTACTCTGGATGTGAGGAAAATAGAAAATGCCTGTTAAAATCGAGCTTTTCTCTGACTTCCAGCTAAAAACGGAAGATCGTAACCCTCTTGTTTTACTGCTACCAATAATTGAAGTTGCTCGCAATGGGAACAATATACCTTACATTTATCGCATCATCCATTCTGTTGAGGGAACACCAAAAGAACTAGCAGCCGAGATTAAAAAAGCTTACAAAGACTTTGAAGCGAAAGAACTAAAACCTCTAAAATATACAATTCGATTGGAACAAGGGTCTTGTACGCTCAATCAACCTTTAATACAGCCAGTCAATTGTACTTTGCAGCTTGTAGTCGAGTATTTTGATTCTGACGCTACTGGTAATGTACTGCTATCTCAACCAAAGCGTATTGAGAAAAAGTGCTATCTTCGTTCAGATTTGTTCTTAGGCTTGAAAGCGAAACTATCTGCTTTGGAGCAGCAAATATTAGCACTCAAACCTCTATTAAATCCATCCTCGCATCAATCCACACAACCAGAAAGACCTGCAATAGATTCTGACTTGCTGGCGAAACTATCCGCCGTGGAGCAGCAAATATTAGCACTCAAACCATTAACAAAACCAAACGGAAAGCCAATGAATACTGACGAATTAACGCCAAGCAATAGCAATGGAAACCAAAAATCATATCCTGGTTGGTTAGCTATAGACTTTGGCACATCTAACTCCACTGTGACACTCTATGATCCTACTGAAGTACCAATTCCAGAACTCCTGCCCAAAGAACAACAGACGCGCTTGTTCAAACGTTTAGCAGAGTGGTTGGATCGCTCTCTAACTGTTGCTTTACCGGGTGTCAATGCTAACGAGTGGGAAAAGTTTGTTGATGACATTAGCAAAAACTTAGGAACAGATCCAAATCTCTTACATGAAGTTTTTCAAGGAGGTGAGAACCCACAGCGATGTTTAGAAGCTATTCGCCAAATTGAACTCTGTTTAGGCAAAAGTGAGCAGTTTCGTAAAGCTGTCAGCAAAAAACTTTACCAGATATATCATGAAGTATTCCGTGTTCCAACCCTAGAATCTCAAAATCTGATTCCGGTTCTTCTGGATCTTGACAAGCGCAATATAGAAATTTCTAGTGAATTGGAAATTACAAGTCTGTCTCCTCTAGAAGTGAAAATGGGTGGAGAAGTAAAGCTGAACAAAAACAACGCGATCGCTCAAAACACAAGCAATTCCTCAGAAGAAATTATCAGCAGATTTCATCACTCACCCAAACGCTACTTTGGTCAGAAAAAACAAGATTCCGAACCAGATTCAAAACCAGATTCCGAACGAGAATTCTTAGTGACTATAGATGAAAAACAAGAAAAAATTAAAGTCAACCAGTTGATCCAAGCTGCTTGGGGGCACTTAATTAAGTTAACCGATAACTACCGCAAAGATCCAAGTCGTAGCTTTTCTACAGGAAAGTTTGACATGGCGGTAGTAACTTACCCAACGATAGCAACACCACTTGTTCGCAAGCAGGTGAAGCAGCTTGTAGAAGACCTTGGTATTAATAATGTGCAAACCGCTTATGACGAAGCTGTGGCTGTGGTCATGTTTTTTCTCTGGCGAGAATTTGGTGGGTATTTAAATATCGGTATCGAGTCTTTTAAAACGCGTTGTCGCCGAGAAGGTCACAATTGGTCACAAAACGTCCTCGTCTTGGATATTGGTGGCGGAACAACTGACTTAGCCTTGATTAAATTGACTTTAGAAGATATCACTCCCTCATTTAAGGATAAGAAAGACCGGGGTCTTGGGGGACGATATTATCAAATTACTCCTAAACTGTTAGGCTCTTCCGGTCATTTACAATTAGGTGGGGAATTAATTACTCTGCGAATGTTTCGATTGCTGAAAGTGGCAATAGTTGACTGTCTGCTGACAGCTATAATAACAGGTGATTTGCAAAGTAACAAACTCAAAGATTTAATTCCTAATCTCAACGAGCGCTTTCTCGAAAAAGATGAATACAAGCAAGGCTCACTTTTAAAATGTATAGATAAACAATACCCAGAACGTGAAGCTGCTGCTTACAAAGATGCTCTAGATACAGCAGAGCAAGTGTTACCCACCCGTTGGCAAGGTGCGCCCCAACGCTTGCAAACCTTTTATACCCTTTGGGATCATGCAGAAGCTGCCAAACGAAAACTTGGAAAAAAGTTACCAGAAACCTTTACTCTCTCTGAGCAGCAAATTTCTGAACTACTAAGCCAAACTGGAATTGACTATATCCAAAAGGAACAAAACTTTAATAACTTTTCCATCACCCTCAACACCGAGCAATTTGAACGGGCGGCATTTTCAGTGATTAAAGAAGCGATTGGCATTGCTAAGGGATTGATGGAAAGTCGTTTGAAGAGCCAAAATGATAACCAAGAAAATTCTGATTCAGAAACAGAAGATGATAACCAAGAAAATTCTGATTCAGAAACAGAAGATGATAACCAAGAAAATTCTGATTCAGAAACAGAAGATGATAACCAAGAAAATTCTGATTCAGAAACAGAAAAAGTTGATTTGTTGATTCTGTCTGGCAAAACTTGCAATTTCGACATGGTTCAACGGGAAATCTACCAAGAATTTAGCCAGTCCGATTACTTCGTGTGGAATCCAGAGCGTATTATCTTTGATCCAGAATTTACCAAGCTGGCTACCTCTGCTGGAGCTTGTTATGCTGAAAAAATGAGACAACTGGAATTCAACCCGGAAGAAGCTAAACCATTGCTGCGTAGGGGAGCCAATCAGCTGAATATTGATGTTCAAAACTTGTTTTATTATCTGCCTTGTAACTTTAAACGGACAACCCAAACTGATGCATTATTGGAGATATTTAAAGCCGGACAAGAACTTTATCAACTATCTCCCACTGATACGGTAGGAAAGCTTCGCACTGATGATTGGGTAGGCATACAATTGAGCAACATTATTTACCGTCAAGACTACGAGGGTGGGCAATTACAACTTTGGGGTAGCTTCAATGGTAACAATCTCTGGAATGAACTCAAGAAATCAGATACTCAAATGCACTCAGATAAATTCTTTCGAGAAGTAATCAAAATTCAGTTTGAAATTGATTCTACGCTGGATATCCGCATTCTAATTTGTCGAAAAGAACCTCATTATTTAATTGACGATCACGATGCAAATGGCATTGATGTCACACAAGTAACAACAGCAACTAACGCAACTACTGAAATACCAGCATTATTTTCTTCAGAAAATTTGAATCATGGAGATATTGCTGTCCATGTGTCAGAGTCAAACGCTGTGGATCGACCAAATGATTATCATCTAGTCTTTGCAGCTAGCAAGGATAATAAGTTCAAAAATTTCCGCTATAGCAGCGACAACAAGCAACCGCCAGTCAAGGGGTTAATCAGTAAACCTTTACCTGATTTTCTCAAAAGTGGCAAACACACGTTTTATATCCGTAACATAGATTCTCAAACAAACGAGCAAAAATGGCTGAGAATTGGTGAACTCAAGAAACCAGATGTGACTCCAGAATTTCCTTGCCAATATCGCGTTAGTCTCGATGAAAAAGGTATTCTTCGATTGCACGTTGGTGAAGTTCCCTATTGGGAATCGGACAATCAAGAATGCCTATTAGAAGAAGGATGTGTTTTTCGCACTGAATTGGATTTGCAACCTAATAATGTTGATAAAGACCGCGACCCGTTTTGCGGTATACATTAGAGGATGGTTGTAAATTATCCATTTACACTAGCTTTGGCGATTGGAAGCGGCTACACGAAACTTTACCCGTCTGCGCGGGTTTAAAACCTTTAATTTTTTGTTAGTCCGCGCAGGTAAACTTCGTATTTGTGGTAACGAATTCTATTCGCCCAACAAGGGGCTTAAGCCCCTTGTTTTAAAACATCCTCTTCACCAAGGTCAAACTGGAGGTGACATTTATGAAGCACTTACGCGAGCTTTTGGCAGCAGATAATTCTGTGATAGCTCAGTTTTTACGGTCTAGTTTGCACGGGCTAGAAGCTTCTTTAAAGAAGACTCAGGAACAATTTCCACAAGACCCTGGAGCCGATATATGCGATGAAGTGTTGGAAGAAATCCAAAGTCTTTTGCAACCATCTTCTGTTGATAACGCTACGAACCAAAGTCAGAACACAGTTGCAACCACAAAAGAATATTCTGATTTGGAAGATACTCAGCAAATCAAATCTGATGAGTTAAAATTAACCTCTCTTCGGGATGCTTTTAATCCTGGCAAAGACAAAGACCTCATTAAATATCTAGGAGATTTCCAACTTCAGAGCCAGGCAGATTCAGAGTTGTGGGAAGAAATTCAACATAAAATATTACGGCTTCCAAAGGAAATAGCTAACACTTGGAAAAAACGTGTTTTAGAACTAGCTCAACAAGCTGAAGCTGAAGAGGATATATCAAATAATCTACAACTTCGTTTCAAAGGAAATGAAGAGATTTACCCTGGACTTAAAGGAAGCATCCAGGCTCAGGGCTTATCGTTATCTGAAAATGCATCCTTAGATTTGCAAGTTTTACAAGAAAATAGATATGAGCATTTGTCTGAGGATGTGAAGTTACTAGCTTGTCTAGTATCTATTTGTATATCTTTTGTTGATAGAGAACGAGATTTGCACCATGCTTTAGAAACTGTATTTAAGTTTAATATCATGCCTTTGGTTTCAAATCCAGAACAGCGCAAAAAGTATATTGAAGCTCTCAAAGAACGCTTTCAACGTACACTAAGAGCTGAGGAAAGTGGAGATTCACTAACGGTTTTAAAAGCTTGGATAAATATAGATGAGGCTATAAACTCTCTGGTGTTCGTACCACCTGCTGATTCTGATTCATGGTGGGGCGAATTCAAGAAACAATCACGACGCATACTTGTTAGGAAAGTTAAAAAAGCAAAAGAAGAAGATCATGATGTGCGAATTCAAGAATTATCAGGGATGTATGCTGATATTCACAATTTATCTTCGGGTTATGACTTGCCATTGAAGGTTGGGGGTATTCCAGGCGAGGTACAGGCTTGTCTGCGAGTATATGCTCGAATTAACGGAGAAAAGTTTCCGGGAAGAGTTATATATCGCTCATCAAAATAGGCATGATTGAAAACTTTGGAACCTAAACATGGTCTGTATGAATAAAGAAATACATAAAGTGACTGGCAATACCCACTTTTAACTCGGAATCAGGTTTGGGGAAAAGGGTACTGGGTTTGGGTTAAAGGTTTTTTCTTTACCCTTACCCCTGCCCCTTATCCCCAGAGGGGCCCCTTTTCCCCAAAAACCGAGAAGTATTGCCTACATATAGTAGATTACTCTTATCAAAAAGCTGGTAATAAATTTACGCATCAAAATCAATCGGCTTACCGTTGAAATGGTTGTAAATATCCTCTGGGTTGAACCAGCTTGGCAGTGTACGCTCTGCATCCAGATATTCCTCGCCATTGTCATCAAGCAAACCGCGAACAATCTTGACTCTAGACAGTGGGGTTTTACCGTTAGCTGAGAATTTTTGAATAAGGATTGTACCCGCCTCCCTCATTGCTTGTGTCCCTTCGGGATAGCTTGAATTCGTGTCATTGTGGGTGATACCAGTAACATTAACTTTTGCTTTCCTGGTGTCTGTCAGATGTAGTTTATAAAACTTTTCTGCGGGTTCACCAATCAATGATTTCAGATTGGTGTACTCATCAATAAGCACTTGTTCAGGCGTGATAGTCGCGGGTTGCTCTAAGTCATTCTTCCCTTTAATTCTTAATAGCCAATGTTCACACAGACCATCAAGCGCAGTACCTATCTCTAACTCGGACTCTGCAATATTTTGAGTATCAAGATATCGCCATGCTTTAGAGTTATCCCCAGTGGCGTGGCGGTCAATTAAGTAGTAGATGGGAATCCCTAAGCAATGCTTTCTAACAAGAGCTATAGCCGCGCTCGTATAAGTTTTACCTGACCCCTGGCGACCGATTAACCACAGTGGTGTTAAGTTGTCGATAATCTTCCACAACCAGCCATCCTCATGAGCTTTGAGCGCTTCTATCAGTTGGTTTGCTCGTTGTTGATCAACTGATTGCTGATTGTCAGTGTCTGCGATCGCGCTCTTGGTTTTGCCCTCAATCTTGCCGCGTTCCTGGTCGGCTTTCGCCCTGTCTCGAAGGTTCTCAGAGATGGTTTTATCCATCACAGAATGATTAACAGCACGGGCTTTCATAAAATCCTCTAGCTGAATTCGAGCCTTAGCACGTTCGTTATCCTCATCGGTTAGCCCCAATTCTTTACGAGAATGAACGTCTAGGTCAGTTAATCCATCTTTTAAGCGTTCAGTATAAAGCTGGGTCGAATGCTGCTTAATCTCACGTTTGTACTTATTATGCTGCCAAGTTGCATAGTCGCCAGTCTTTTCGAGTTCGCCCAGTTCATAATCCGTGCGCTTGAGGCGTTGCGAACGCACAAGCAAACAACCCACGACACCCCATAGCCCAATAACTGCAATCCCATATCCTAACAACTGATTAGGGTTGTCTGTGGGCAAATCACGCACCCATTGAATAGCATCGCCCTTGTAGGGAATGATGCTGCCATACAATCCGTAGCGCTGCCATTCTTCAGTGAGGACAAAACGCGGCTGGTTGCAAAAACGCTTATCCAAAGCTATTTGACTGTGTACACCATTCGCTGACCTTGGACAAAATTGAATTTGTGTCAGGTCGTAGGGCTGACGTGTTTGCGATGTTGCTAGCCCGATGATTGCGGCTACACCACACACACCAGCCAGCGCTAACTCGAAAACACCTTGTTTCATTCCCGCCCCTTAAAAATAATTGCAATAGAGCCAATGAATAAAGCCAACGCGACTGCAATACTTAGCCAAGGGTCTGATTGTGGATTCTGTTTTTCAATGGTTTGAATATCTTGGCTAATCTGCGTGACTGTTTCTTTAGTCAAATTCTCAAAATATTGATGGTCTTTGACTGCTAACCAAGTTGTGATACCTGCAAACACCAAGCCACCAGCAGTTTTTAAAACATTTTGCATATTATCTACCTCTAGTCCGTCACTGTTGTAATTAACTCTCAAGCCCGTCAGCCCAGCGAGAGAGCCAACGCTGCATATAGAAAATGAGAGCGAAATTGCCAGCCAGAGATTAACGCCACCACCAGTTATTAAGAGATATTTAGCTATAAAGAATCCCGTAGAATTTAGCGACCAACCGACAAAGAATCTCGTCAATTTTTCAGTTGTATTGATAACATCTTTCCGGTGCTGCTTGCGCGACTCTAAATGTGATATCAAGTCTTTTGGTAACGGCGTATCTGGGGCAAATTCGCTTACTACTTCTTCTTGCTCATCTTCAATGTCGTATGTCATATCTGTATCAGATTATTTCTCGAACCCGTCAGCAAACGGCTAAAGTTACTGACGGGTTTAGTTATTAGAAGCCTAATAGGGCATCCTTGATTTTTTGTACAATTGAGCGCCCTGCATATTGCTTTTTCGGTTTAAAGTCATCACGAGCGTTATCACCCATTTCTAAGTAATACTTGCCCAGTTCTCTATCGTGTTGTAGGTCAATTGTTTGTTGTCTAATGTCTGTCTGCAATTCTGTCTGCAACATTTTATATTCGCCATCAACTTGCATCATGTGTTTATCCACCCATGCTTTCAGCAATAGATGGTCTGTTGCTTGTTGATGGCGCAGCGCTTCTTTCTCCTTGGATGAAGTGAAATCAAGCTTCATTTCTTCTAGGATATTTGCTAGATGAGTGTCAGCTAAAATTGCTGACTGCACTGCTCTTTCAATCTTCTCGCCGCTAACACCAGCTTGTTTGTAGATGTCACTCAGGACTACGTTTAAGTCCTCAGTCCCTTTGATAGCAGCTAACATCTGCTCTCTAACCTGTGGGGCAAATTCACTAATCTTTGCCCCGTCATTACCCATTTGCCCTATTAGCTTCAGGGCTGATTTATCACCTGTTAGCGCTCTAACTACTAAGTTAGTAGATGCGTTAAATTTAGTTTTTAATTGGCGCTCTAAGTGGCGTGATTTGGAAGTTACCAGATTCTTTAGCTTGATTGAATTTTTCACAGCGATATTCCTTCTCTGGGGTAAAGATTTGATTGCAGTGATACTCCATTCGCCTTACATATTGCTCAATAGCTGACTTTCGTTTGAGATATTGCTGATAGCTTGATTGCTCTAGCATTGGCAGATATACCCAGCTATACAAGGGTAAAATCACAGCAGCGAGTGCAGTTAAACTAACAGCAATTCTTGAGAAGTAGCTCATTCTACAAGAGCGAATTACCAAGCACTCTAAAAGCGTCAATTTATCACTATTGAGCGGCGTTGAGCCTTGCGAGGATTGAGAATTGGGTGCTTTTAATGTTTTGGCGGATGACTCCCATATCCGCTTTCATGTCTCCTGAGAAGTTGTTAACCTTTTCGTTTAATCTAGAAGCCCTGTTGCTGACGTGTTCTCGCAAGTCTTGGGCGTTAGTTTCAAATGATTGCTCAATGACATCAAATTTCTGATCAACGTAGTTCTTGATTGCAGCCGTTACAGTACTGATGAATTGGCTGTAGTCGGTAAAGGTGTCGTCAACCTCGGATGCAATGCTCAATGTTTCTTGTTCAGTTAACTCAAACCCCAGCGCCGATGATTGGGCTGTTACAATCTGATGCTTATCTGAGCTAGTTACAGTAATGCTGTTAATCTCTCTTGAAGCGATTGTAAGCTGACTCTTATCAAGTTCCGGGTCAAGCTGTGCATTTTCTGACCCTACTAGAAAGGTTTCTTCAACGGGTTCATCAACTACAGATAATTGGCTTGTCGATTTAACTTTGAGATAGTCAACGGCTTGGCTCAATTGGTCTTTGGTGGGATTGTCAAGGTCATCGCACTCGACAGCGTTCGCAGCCAAAGTGTAATCATCTTTAGTGAATCCTTGATAACCCTGTTTGTACAAACGAGCGCGGACGTTGTTAGTAAACTTGTCAGACATGGTAATTGCTCCTTATAGGGCTAGTGTTAAAACTTCGATGGTTGCGGATTTCACGGGTTGCGCTCGTCTGTTGATTGCCCATTTAGCAGCAACAAACGCAACAAGGGCTAAATCCTTGCTCTGATATGAGTGAAGGGCGTTATAACTTAGATTTGCTTGGCTAAACCAGTAATAACGAGTGCTGCGTGGTACATCGTCAAGATTGATTTTTAGATAGTCTGCCAGCGCGACTAGGAATTGCTGACCTGTGTATTGAACTTCTTCGGCATCATAGAAGTGTTTAAAGGCTTGCCAGCGTT
>NZ_NOLK01000061.1:0-48306 GCF_002245985.1 Nostoc sp. 'Peltigera membranacea cyanobiont' 232 | reverse complement strand
TGGGGTAAATTTACTCTTTATCTCTATCTCTGTTGTTTTTAACTTCTAATTTTATAGTCCCCAGTCGCCAGTCCCTATCTTATATACAAATTTCTACAAATTGAATGGAGTCAGTATGGTGACGACCAACAAAAACAATCTATTTCGTAAAGAAGCACTCGATCGCTTATCCTCTCCAGAGCGGCTCGATCAACTCATGCAGGTGGTTCAACCAAAGAAGTGGATTCCGTTGGTTGCGATGGGATCTCTAATTGCCGTTGGACTTACTTGGAGTGTTTTTGGTCGCATTCCCATTACCGTAGCCGGACAAGGCGTAGTGGTGTTTCCTAGCAAAGTCGTTGGATTCCAGTCTCCTAGTTCTGGGCAGATTCTTATGCTCTTTGTTCGCACAGGTGATGAGGTGAAGAAAGGACAGGTACTAGCGACAATCGACCAAACTGAACTTCAAGATAAGTTGAAACTTGCACGAGTCAAGCTTGCTCAACTTCAAGAACAAGACAAAAATGCCAATTCTCTGCAACTTCAGCGAACGGTTTTAGATAAGGGTGCGATCGGGCAACAACGTCAGGCGCTCCTGCAAACTTTAAAAACAACCCAATCCCTAACGCCAATTCTCAGAAGTAAAGGTCTGGAGTCGATTCAGCAAGAGCGTCAGAGCTTACAGGAACAGTTGCAGACAACGCGAGATTTAATACCCACTTTCAAAGAACGATTTGAAATTCGCCAAAAGTTACGCCAAGAAGGAGCAGTTTCGAGTGATACCGTTCTTCAGGCGCAACAGGAATTTCTCAATAGCAAAACTAGAATCAATGAAATCGAATCGCAACTCAAACAACTTAATGTTAGAGAAGCTGATGCAGAACGAGAATTCTTAGCAAATATAAATTCAACTAAAGAACTACAAGCTCAGTTAGCAGTACTAGATAGTAAATTTGCCGGGCAAGCAGAACAAGATTTAAGTATTTCTACTAATCGGAAAAAAGAAATTCAAGACACGCAGCGAGCGATCGCAGAATTAAGATTAGAAATAAAAGCAAACAGCCAGGTTACTAGCAATTTCAATGGACGAGTTTTAGAACTTTCTGCCGTTCCTGGACAAACCCTCGAAAAAGGCTCTCGCATTGGCACAATCGAAGCTAGAGACTCCGGGAATAAGTTAGTCGGGGTGGCATTTTTCCCGGTCAGCGAAGGCAAAAAGATTCAAAAGGGGATGGAATTGCAAGTCACTCCTTCTACCGTTAAACGAGAACGCTTTGGTGGCATTATCGGGAAAGTCACAAGTATTTCTGCCTTTCCGGTTAGTAAAGAGAGCGCATCGAGCGTTGTCGGCGGCTTGGAAGTTTTGCAAGGATTAACCACAGAAGGGGCACAAATTCAAGTTTTCGCAGAACTTCAGCCAGATCCATCGACTAAAACCCGTTTTCGGTGGTCGTCGTCTAAAGGGCCAGATAGTCAAATTACATCTGGAACCACCACCTCAGTGCGTGTGAAAGTGGATGAACAATCCCCGATTTCCTTTGTATTTCCGATTCTGCGATCGTGGAGTGGAATGTATTGATTATGCGGCAAATTCAATCACAAATTGGGCGTAGATTTAAAAAAATTCAACGGCTGATCAGCCGTCCCGATCGCCGCCGTCGGACTCCTACCCTCTTACAAATGGAGGCAGTGGAATGCGGTGCAGCCGCACTGGGGATTATTTTAGGCTACTACGATCGCATTGTCCCCCTTGCAGAACTCCGCCAAGCCTGTGGTGTTTCACGGGATGGCAGTAAAGCATCTAATATTCTCAATGCGGCTCGCAGCTATGGATTGCAGGCAAAAGGCTTTAAGGTCGATTTGGCTGGGTTACGCAAACTGCAATGTCCTTATATTGTCTTTTGGAATTTCAACCATTTTCTGATAGTTGAAGGATTTGCCAAAGACAAAGTTTATCTTAACGATCCTGCCACCGGGCCGCGTACAGTTTCCCTGCCAGAATTCGATCAGTCTTTTACTGGGGTAGTGTTAATTGGTGAACCAAGTGCAGAGTTCCAGCCAGGAGGACGGAAACCGAGCCTGACATTATCCTTATGGGATCGATTGCAGAGTTCTCTGGGAGCGCTGATTTATTGTGTAATCGCCGGCTTGCTGTTAGTGATTCCCGGATTAGCCATCCCTGCATTCTCCCAAGCCTTTGTCGATAATGTCTTAATTGAAGGCAGAAGTGATTGGTTGCGGCCGTTAATTTTAGGGATGATCCTCACAGCCATATTAAATGGTTTTTTAACATTGCTTCAGCTGCAATTTCTGCGACGCATGAAAATTAAGCTAGCTGTGGGGATGTCTAGCCGATTCTTGTGGCATATTTTGCGGCTACCAGTGAGTTTTTACGATCAGCGATTTGCCGGAGAAATTAGCAGCCGTGTTCGCCTCAACGATAGTTTGGCAAATCTGCTTTCAGGAAGATTAGCGACAACAGTTATTTCCGGCTTCACCGTTGTCTTTTATGCTTTAGTGATGCTGCAATATGATGTCGTTCTCACTGCGATCGGCATTGCTTTTGTCATCATCAATGTCAGCGTCTGGCGATGGGTTTCCCGGCAGCGTGTCGATGCCAACTTGCGATTAATGCAAGAACAAGGCAAAGTGAGCGGGGTAGCGATTTCTGGACTGCAAAGTATGGAAACGCTCAAAGCATCAGGGCTAGAGTCAGAATTCTTTTCCCGGTGGGCAGGTTATTACGCTAAAGCCATCAATGCCCGCCAAGAAATGGATACAACTAATCAAAACCTGGGTGTGTTGCCGTCATTTCTCACCTCTATTACATCCATGCTTTTGCTCGCGGTGGGAGGGCTACGGGTAATGGATGGCGTACTCAGTATTGGGATGCTCATTGCCTTTCAAGCCTTAATGCAAAGATTTCTAGAGCCTGTAAATAATCTGGTGAGTTTAGCGGGTGAACTCCAAGAAATGGAAGGCAATTTGGGTCGATTGGATGATGTGTTACGCAATGCGATCGACCCGGCTGTAGAGCAAAACATAAGTGCATCAACAACTCAACTACCTGCCGCAAACGTTCGACTTCAGGGTTATGTTGAACTCCATAACATCACCTTTGGCTATAACCGCTCTGCACCTCCCTTGATTGAAAATCTCAGTCTTTCACTTAAACCCGGTCAACGAGTCGCTTTAGTGGGTGGTAGTGGTTCGGGTAAGTCAACCGTTGCCAAGCTGGTGTGTGGATTATACGAAGAGTGGGCGGGAGAGATTTTATTTGATGGTAAACCCAGAAAACATATTCCGCGATCGATTCTCACTAATTCAATTGCCCTAGTTGAGCAAGATATCTCGCTATTTGCAGGCAGTGTCCGCGACAATCTCACCCTTTGGGATTCGACTGTTCCTTTTAGTAACTTGGTTCGCGCTTGTAAAGATGCTGCTATTCAGGATGTAGTACTTTCCATGCCTGGAGGTTATAACGCTGACCTCGCAGAAGGGGCATCTAATTTGAGTGGTGGGCAGCGACAGCGATTAGAAATTGCCCGCACCTTAGTAAATAATCCGGCAATTTTGGTGATGGATGAAGCGACCAGTGCGCTTGATGCTGAGGCAGAAAAAACGATCGATCAGAAACTCCGGGAGCGTGGCTGTACTTGTGTAATTGTGGCGCATCGGTTAAGCACAATTCGGGATTGTGACGAAATTATTGTCTTCGATCGCGGCAAGGTGGTGCAACGGGGTAGCCATGAGGAATTACAGCAGGTTGAAGGTAAGTATTTGCAATTGATTCGCAGTGAAGGGGAAGCACTCCAAGAGGCGTAATTTTTAATTCTGCATGAAGATGCACAAAACTATATGAGGAACGAACCGCAAAGGAAGAGAAGAAAGAAATGCTTATGTATTGTGATAACTCATACCAATTCTTTGTAGAAACTGCACCAAATTTTCTTAAATTCTTCTTCCTTTGCGTTCTTTGCGTCCTTCTCTAACGAGACGCTGCGCGAACGCGGTTCGTTAAAAATTACCCATTATAAAAAACTTGTATTAATTTTATGGAGCAGGAATATATATGTTAGATCAAATTCGGATTGCCAGGTTGCCGGGAGAGTATTATCAGTTTAAAGGCAATGAACCAATTATTCTTAACGATCCAGAGACGATTTGGGTGGTGAAATCAGGTTCATTGGCGGTGTTTGCCATTCCGATGAAAGAAGGAATTGCTGAAGGAAGTCGCCGCTATTTATTTACAACCCGAACCAGACAGGCAATGTTTGGCATCGTCAGCGATTCCCTGCCGATGCCGTATCAACTTCTGGCGGTGTCCATTGAAGAAACGGAACTTCTAAAAGTCTCAATCAAAGATTTTCAGAAATTTCTCGCTGATGGCAATGACGAAGCCCTAACTTTAATTGAGGGATGGATTGAGCAACTAGGATTGGTGCTGTCTTCTGTTACTCCACATGCACTACCGTTTCAAGAAGAAGGGATGCGCTATTTCTCACTCAGCAATGGTCAGATTTTTCAACCACAACGGGAGCTTGTATCCTGGGTGCAAATTCAGCGTGGGTACGCGATTTGGATGGGGTTTGAGGAACTGTTAGTCACGCCTCAATCAGGATTGTTGCCGTTGAGTGCAGATATGTGGTTTCAAGCTGAAGATCCAGTCGAGTTGGAAACCTTAAATACGGCTGAGATTGAGGATGCTAATATTCTGTTTCGGGGGCTTTTTCAACTGCAAGTCTATTTTCTACAAAGCCTTTTTCTTCTAGAAAAGCAGGAAAAAGCGGTAGAATTAAACCGATTTAAGGAACGACAACACCTCAACGATCGCGTAATGAAGGAGACGCTGGGCGAGTTAGCCTCGTTGCTGCAATCTCCGCAAATTACCGCTTCTGCTCAAATTGAAGCCAATGATTTTGACCAAGCGTTGCTCATTGCTGCGGGTGCTGTGGGGCGGACTTTGGGTGTGACGATTCGACCGCCAGCCAAGTCTGAAGACCTGAAACGAGTTCAAGATCCGCTACAAGCGATCGCTCGGGCTTCTCGTTTACGAACCCGAATAATTGTTTTGCAGGGTCAATGGTGGAAGAAGGATTGCGGTGCTATGCTGGCTTACACGATGGAAGATAACCATCCGGTGGCGCTGTTGCCTGTATCTGATACGCACTATGAGATTTTTGATCCAATTGAGCGATCGCGCACTCCAGTTAATGCTAAAAGTGCGATTAAACTGGCGCTCACTGGGTATACGTTCTATCGCCCATTACCTGATAAAGTCCTCACCACCCTCGATTTACTAAAATTTGCTCTCCAAGGACATTACAAAGAATTGCTGATTGTCTTGGCTGCGGGGATGGCGACAAGTTTATTAGGAATGATTGTCCCCCAAGCTATGGCCATCTTGATTGATAGTGCGATTCCTGATGCCAATCGCGGTTTATTAGTGCAAATTGCCTTAGCGCTGCTAGCAACTGCATTTGGTAGCACCTTGTTTCAACTTGCCCAAGGCTTTGCCATCATGCGGGTAGAAACCTTTGCTGATGCTTCCACCCAAGCAGCAGTCTGGGATCGATTATTGAACCTGAAAGCATCATTCTTCCGCCAGTACTCAACTGGAGACTTGAATTCACGGGTAAGCGCCATTAGCCAAATCCGCCAAAAACTTAGTAGCACGGTTCTCAGAAGTATTTTCACTAGTTTGTTCGCGTTTCTGAATTTAGGACTGCTTTTTTACTACAACGGTTCGCTGGCGTTAATTGCCACTCTGGTTGCTTTTGTCAACATTACTATTACTCTGGTTTCGGGAATTTATACTCTGCGGAAGGTTCGTCCCTTACTAGAGTTACAAGGACAACTCTCAGGGGTGATGGTGCAGTTAATCAACGGCGTTAGCAAATTGCGAGTCGCCGGCGCAGAAGCTCGCGCCTTTGCTTTTTGGGGAAAACAGTATAGTCAGCAAATCAAATGGATGCTGAGTACTCAAGGCATTGAAGATGCTCTAGCTGTAATTAATAAAATCTTGCCTGTATTGACTACAGCAATCCTCTTCTGGTTTGCCAGCAGTTTACTTCAGCAAGCTAATTCCCAAGAAAGCGGTTTATCTACAGGTGTATTTTTAGCATTTAATGCGGCATTTGGCACATTTATCGGTGGAGCTACCAGTCTCAGCAGCACGATTATAGATGTTTTGCAAGTGGTTCCTTTGTGGGAACGAGCGCTGCCAATTCTGGAATCCAAACCGGAAGTTGACTCTGAAAAAAGCGATCCAGGTCGGCTTTCTGGGCGAGTGGTTGTGGATCGGGTGATTTTCCGGTATCGAGATGACGGGCCATTAACATTGGATGATGTTAGCATCCATGCGGAACCTGGCGAATTTATCGCTTTTGTTGGAGCTTCGGGGAGTGGAAAATCAACGCTGTTCCGATTATTACTAGGATTTGATGTCCCGGAATCTGGCACAATTTACTACGACGGACAAGATTTAGCAGGGCTGGATATTCATGCAGTGCGTCGTCAACTAGGCGTTGTGATGCAAAATAGCCGCTTGACATCTGCCTCCATATTTGAAAATATCGCCAGTGGCGCAACGATCTCGATGGATGAAGCGTGGGAAGCTGCGCGGATGGCTGGCTTTGCTGAGGATGTCGAATCGATGCCAATGGGAATGCACACGGTAATTAGTGAAGGGGGAACTAATATATCTGGAGGACAACGGCAGCGATTATTGATTGCCCGATCGCTAGTATTAAAACCCAAAATCTTGTTGTTTGATGAAGCTACCAGTGCCCTAGATAACCGCACCCAAGCGATTGTCAGTCAAAGTTTAGAGCGTTTGAAGGTAACACGAATTGCGATCGCTCACCGTCTGAGTACCATTCGCAACGCCAATCGCATCTATGTGTTCGAGAATGGTCGTGTAGTCCAAGAAGGCAGCTTCAATCAACTCTCAAATCAACCAGGATTGTTTGCCCAACTGATGGCGCGACAAAAGCTTTAAAAGGAAAAATGAAGGAGGAACTATTATGCCACCTACTTTTTATAAAATTATTCCGATTAATTGTAGCATCGTTTTTTCACTGCTGATGTTGAGTGGGTGTGGTGTTTCGAGCAAAACTGCGATCGCAGGAACTATGGAGTCTCCCCAACCCATAGCAGATGTGGCTGCAATCCCTGATAGTATAAAAGTTCCAAATGGTGAGCAACTTCTTTTGAAAGCATCTGCCAAGGGTTCACAAATCTATATCTGCAAACCGAAATCAGAATCACCTGAGCAGTATGAGTGGACGTTTAAGGCTCCTGATGCCGTGTTGCTGAATGAGCAAGGGCAAGATTTGGGCAAGCATTATGCAGGCCCAACCTGGGAAGCCAAAGACGGTAGCAAAGTTGTGGGAAAGTTGAAATCTAAGGCAGATGCACCACAAGAAGATGCCATTCCCTGGCTATTATTAAAGGCCCAATCTCATGAGGGAAATGGTATTTTCCGCCAAGTCAATTGGATTCAACGAATTAATACAGTTGGTGGAAAAGCTCCTGTTAAAGGGTGTGACAAATCATCTCAAAACCAAGAAATTCCCGTGAATTATACGGCTGATTACCTATTTTATAATATTAAACAATAAATATTAATAAACAAGGGGCTTATGCCAGGGTGTTGACTTTGATGAGATTTACCCATTTTTTATTCATACAGTTTTGGTGTCATCATCGGTGAAGCAAATTAAATGAGTAATAAGTAACAAGTAATGAGTAATATAGGAATCCGGTTTGATTTATGAAAATATCCGTAGGATGTGTTAGCACGGAGAGTACGGCATCAAACCCTTGATAAGAGTGCGTTACGAACTCCGTTCTAACACAACGCCAGTTGCTACAACGGATAGCGCAGCGTTAGCGAGTTTGCGAGCGTCGGGAACCTCCGCAACGCACTGGCTCCTCTACAATACCTAATTTCGTTCAAAAATCAAATAGTAATCCTATAGGTATTTACTCATTACTCACAACTTCATACTCATTACTTAAAGAACGCGAAAAATAACTTTTCCCACTGCAAATTTTACTCGGCAAGGATTGGAAAGGATTGTGCATGAATTTTTAACCCCTGAAAAGGTATAAAATCAACACCCTAGGCTTATGCCCCTTGTTGAGATGTTTTTATAATAATTGTTCATCGCTCTCCGGTTTATTCTGGTAGCTTCCCGGCTAGTTTCTTTTCTTGATTGAGAGCAGAATTTGCATAGATAGCAAGTTGCGATCTATTTTTGAGATTGAGGCGGCTTAAAATACTCGTCACATGAGTTTTTACCGTTCCTTCTGTGATATAAAGTTGTTGAGCAATTTCGCGGTTCGTTGCGCCAACACCTATTAAACATAAAACCTCTTGTTCTCGTGCGGTAATTTCTGATGGCTTTGATGAAGAGGAATTTTGGCTAGTTGAAGCTGCTTGTGTAACTAAAAGTTTATCAAATAACCCCGGCCCAAATTGAGTATAGCCAGAATGACCAAAGCGAATTGCATCTGCTAGCTCACTTGAAGGCATATCTTTAAGCAAATATCCTTTTGCACCTGCACGCATTGCCCCTGTTAGATAAGAATCATCATCAAATGTACTCAAGACGAGAACTTTAATATTAGGAAAGTTTTGCATAATCAGTTTTGTTGCAGTTCGCCCATCCATTTCTGGCATCCGAATATCCATTAGCACCACATCGGGCTGGAGTTCTGCAACAAGCTCTAGAGCAACTTTACCATTTTCAGCATCACCGACTACCTCCAAATCAGGTTCCTGTTCTAGCATTGCTTTCAGTCCCTGACGAATGAGGCTCTGATCGTCAACGATTAACAGGCGAATAGGAGAGGATTTATCATTTTTCATGGTAATTATCTCTTTCTGGTTTTGATGAACGATCGCATAGATATCTTCAAAAATGAATGAAGCATTACCTGAAACCCTTGCAGAAACGTTACAATATGTAACGTCTTTACATTCCTTCCCCAATGCTTAATCTCTGGGAAAGTTAGCAACAATTCGACAACCAGCACCCGGTTTACTGACAACTTCTAGCTGGGCATTTACTGTAACCGTTCGTTCTCGCATTCCCTGGAGTCCATATCCTGCTACAGAGCGATCGCATTGAAAGCCTTTGCCGTTATCTTGGAGTATCAACGATAGCCCCGCCGCCGTTGTTTGAATTTTGATTTGCACCGCTGTAGCATTGGCGTGTTTATAAATATTGGTTAGCCCTTCCTGGATAATGCGGTATACAACATGATTTACTGAATCGGAAAGCGGTTGTGATAAATCAATTTTGCAGTATGGTAAGACATCGGTGAGGTGATAGAATTCCTCTGCAAGGTTAGCGATCGCATTTTCGAGCAATTGTCCGTGGAGTGGATCTGAGCGAATTGCCGAAACTGATTCCCGCACATCTTGCAGAGCTTCGGAACCCAATTTTTTCGCTTCTAATAAAAACGATCGCGCTCGATTGGGATCGGTTTCCCAAAGGGTTAGTGCTGTTTCCATTTGCACATTTAGCGCTACTAGGGAATGTCCTAGAGAGTCGTGGATGTCACGCGCAATCCGATTGCGTTCTTCTAGCGCCACCATTTCCTCGATGCGTTGATTCAGCGCCCTCTGATGATTGAGCGATCGCCTCAGTTCTGCTTCTGTCTCCTGCAAGCGCCGATTTTGCTCCTGGAGTTGCAGTTGTAAGCGGCAAAGTTTCAGTTGATGCTCCATCCGCGCAACCACCTCTTCAATCTGAAAAGGTTTGTTAATAAAATCAACGCCTCCAACCGAAAAGGCTTTCACTTTATCAAATACCTCATTTAAAGCACTAATAAAAATGACGGGAATCTCTTGTGTTTGAGGATTCGATTTGAGGTGCTGACATACCTCATAGCCGTTCATTCCGGGCATAGTAATATCCAGCAAAATCAAATCTGGAGGTTGAGCTTGTATGCCAATCAACGCCATAGAACCATTAGTAACACTCCTAACTTCGTATCCTTGCTCGGTAAGCATTGCTGATAGGAGGCGAAGATTATCTAGGGTGTCATCAACGATGAGAATATCTCCCTTGGCTGATTGGCTTAATTCCATACTTCTCAAAGGGCTAAGAGAGTTGTTGATTATCAAGCTACTGATAATGTATTGTACAGAAATTGTGGATTATAAGTGATGCTAAATTCCATCTGTGTAACAAATCTATTGATGATATTTGTTATTTCAAAAGCGCTGCTAAATTTACATTTATTTATAGCGGTTATCGATTGGATGAGAACACCAAAGTCCTTGCTGTCAAATCATTTCAGCAAAGTTTTTGTATCTCACTGAACTGCACACCGCTATATATAGTTGGCTTAATATAGGAATCCGGTTTGATTTGGAGAAAATATCCGTAGGATGTGTTAGCACGGAGAGTACGGCATCAAACCCTTGATAATAGTGCGTTACGAACTCCGTTCTAACACAACGCCAGTTGCTACAACGGAGGGAACCTCCGCAACGCACTGGCTCCTCTACAATACGTAATTTCGTTCAAAAATCAAATAGTAATCCTATATCCGTCTACCTACTTTAGTTATTTTTGTTAGTAGTAATTAAAAAGAAATTGAGTACGTAAAATTTTTTTATTTTAATTGCTTTAAATAATTATTTCACAATTGTAAATCAAGTTACAACCTTCTTTTTATCTGTTTTTTAGCTTGATTGTCCCAAATTAGCTCAGTACAACCCAGCTACGCCTAGTGTCTGCTAAAGCAAAAAGCCTTAGGAGATTCTGAAGTTGTTAAGAGAGTGATAAATTCTAACTCTCACATAATTAAGTTGTGTATTCTTTGTCAATATTACCCTCTTGGGTAATATCATCTAAGACAGTTAATCTTTTATAATTATGCAAATAAAATTCACAAAAATTAAGAAGCTTCTGTGTAAATATTCGTACCCCAACATTGCTATTTAATTTCAGGAGTTTGGATATGCATCCTCTCACCCTTCAAGTTTCAAAACTGACTAAAAATGTGCAGTTGCGCCATATTCTTGTAGTGCCGTTTATACTGCAAATTTCTTTAGCCGTAGGGCTAACCGGGTGGCTATCCATACACAATGGGCAACGGGCAGTCAATGAAGTTGCAATTCAACTCCGAAATGAAATCACGGCTCGAATCCAGCAGTACTTACAAATATATGTTGAAACGCCTCATAAAATCAATCAACTAAATGCTAATGCCATTCAACTGGGTGAAGTTAATATCCAAAAATTATCAACATTAGAACAACACCTTTGGTATCAACTGAAGACCTTTGACACGGTGACAGCAGTTTACGTTGGGTCAGAATATGGAGAACACGTTGCGGTTGAAAGAGCAGATGATGGACAGTTTCAGGTGAAACTTTCAGGCAAGTCCACTGGGAATGAAATTCGGATTTATGCCGCAGATCGACCGGGACATTACACTAAACTTTTAAGATCCAAGCCTAATTACGATCCGCGAACTCGTCCCTGGTATGAATCGGCAGTTAAGTCTAAAAAGGCTAATTGGGGTGGAATTTATAGACTGTTTGCCACGCCAAAATATGTACTAAATGCCAGCTTACCCATTTACGATCGAGGCGACAATTTGCTAGGCGTTACTGCTGTCGATTTTTCACTGACTGGGATTAGTCAATATCTGCGGAGTCTAAAAATCGGGCGCACGGGCGAAACTTTCATCCTAGAACGCCGCACAGGATTGCTGGTTGGCAGTTCTACCACTCAACAACCCTACGTAATTAAAAATCCCACAGATCCAATCACAGCGCAGAATCCGGTTCGAGTTCAGGCGATCGCAAGTAACGATCCTTTGACGCGACACACTGCTGAATATTTGCAGCAACACTTCAGAGACTTAACCCAGATTATCGAAAAACAACAACTAGATTTTGACATTGAGGGTCAACGGCAATTTTTACAGATTGTCCCAATGAAGAATCAGCAGGGGTTGGACTGGCTAATCGTCGTGGTTGTGCCAGAACGGGATTTCATGGATCAAATCAATACGAATACTCGTTCCACAATTGTGCTTTGTCTGGTTGCGTTTGCACTCGCAACCGGATTTGGCATTCTGACGGCTGGCTGGATTACACAGCCAATTCTCCAACTAGGAAGTACAGCCAAAGCGATCGCCGCCGGAAACTTAGACCAGAAGGTTTCTGTGAACAGTACAACCGAGCTAAACTCTTTGGCAGAGTCTTTTAACCTTATGGCCCATCAGTTGCGTGAGTCCTTTCTAGCTTTAGCCCGAACCAACGAGGAATTAGAAAGCCGAGTCACGCAACGCACCACAGAACTTGGAGAGAAAAATACCCAACTTCAACGGGAAATTCGCGTTAGCGAAGCTGCCCAAAGGGGTCGCCAAAAAGTAGAAGCAGCACTAAAAACATCCGAAGCAGAACTCCGATTAATGTTCGCTGCCATGACTGATATGGTAGTGGTTTTTGATGCAGAGGGTCGTTACCAAAAGTATGTACAAACGAAGTATGTGCTAACCCAATCCTTCGCTTATAAACCTGATATAGATCGCATTGGCAAAAAAGTTGATGAAGTTTTACCAAAAGACATCGCCAATTTAATACTCGATGCCATTCAGCAAGCGTTGCATCTAAAAGAAGAACCCAGAAACGCTGATGGCAGCCGCAAGAATGTTTTTGTTGAATACCACTTATCCAACAAGAACCGAGAAACTTGGTTTTTAGCTAGTGTTTCGCCATTATCTGACAATACAGTACTTTGGGTTGCTCGCGATATCACCAAGCTGAAAAAAACCGAAGCCGCCCTCAAACAAGCCAAAGAAACCGCAGATGCTGCCAACCTTGCCAAAAGCCAGTTTCTCTCCAACATGAGCCACGAACTGCGGACTCCTCTTAACATCATCCTTGGCTTTACTCAACTGCTGCTGCGAAATCCATCGCTCGACTCACAGCAACAGGAATATCTTGACACGATCAACCGCAGTGGCGAAGACCTACTGACCTTAATCAATGATGTGTTGGAAATGTCCAAAATTGAAGCAGGTCGAGTTATTCTCAGCGAAACAAATTTTGACCTCTACGGGCTTTTGGATCGACTGCAACAGATGTTTGCATTGAAAGCGCGATCGAGAGGGTTACAACTCATTTTGGAGCGATCGCCAGCGATTCCCCAATACATCTGTGCTGACGAAAGTAAATTACGCCAAGTTTTGGTTAATCTATTAGGAAACGCCATAAAGTTTACCAAGATTGGTCAAGTAACTTTGCGGGTAGAAACTCTGAACCAAAACATCACACCGAATGAACCCATCACCCTGAACTTCAGCGTCGAAGATACGGGTTGCGGCATTGCTAACTCTGACTTTAATCGCCTATTTGAGCCATTTGTCCAAACAGAGGCGGGACAAAAAGCTCAGGAAGGGACTGGACTGGGATTACCCATCAGCCAGCGATTTGTGCGGCTGATGGGCGGAGATATCAGTGTGAATAGCACGCTAGGAAAAGGTTCAATTTTTCTCTTTGAGATCCGAACTTGTGCAGTAATTATGGATACCTTGCCAACACCTGCACCAAATCGGCAAGTTATCGGTTTAGAAAAGGGACAACCCAGCTATCGCATTCTGATTGTTGAGGATAAACTAGAAAATCGCCAGCTATTGGTTGAGTTATTAACCCCCATTGGCTTTGAGGTGCGGGAGGCAGTAAATGGTCAAGCTGCGATCGACCTTTGGCAAACCTGCTCGCCTAACCTCATCTGGATGGATCTGCGGATGCCAATTATGAACGGATTTGAGGCAACCAAACATATTAAAGCAGCAGGCGCTCAAGCGCCAGTGATTATCGCCTTGACTGGAAGTGCGTTTGAAGAAGACCGCTTAACAGCCATGTCTGTAGGCTTTGATGACTTTGTGCGAAAGCCATTTCGGACTACTGTAATTTTTGAAAAGATGGCTGAATATTTGGGTGTTCGTTATGTTTATGCTGATGAACTAGAAAATCAGGAAAAAGCATCTTGGCCTTCTAAGACTTCATCCTTCACACCTGATTTATTAACAGTTGCAGATTTAAGCGTCATGCCCAGCGACTGGATCGAGCAACTGCATCAGGCAGCGCTTAGAATAAATGCTAAGGAAGTTCTGATGCTGATTAAGCAAATTCCTGAGCAGCACGATCGCCTTATCAAGGCACTAACCAATCTCGTAGACTGCTTCTGCTTTGAAGAAATTATTGCATTAAGGACTACCAAAAAAAGTAAATGATCCAAAAAGGTAGATGTGCAATGACCAATGACCAAATTGGGAATTGAGGATATCCTGATGCTGGAAAAACTTCGAGTATTTTTTAATGACAGCTAGCGGAACACGGAGACAAAAAAGTGCAAATCACTAAGCGCAACGTTGAGTTAAGAGTAGATGGCAGCTTAATGCGTGTTTACGTTGCGGCTCCCAAAGCAGCAGGAAAATATCCTGGTATTGTCTTCTACAGTGATATTTATCAGTTAGGTGATGCCATAACTCGTCTAGCTAACTACTTAGCAGGATACGGCTATGTAGTAGCAGCCCCAGAAATTTTTCACCGAATTGAGCCAGTTGGTTTAGTAATTGAGCCAGACGATCTTGGACGGATGCGGGGAAATGACAATGCTCGTCGAACCTCCGTAGCGGATTATGATGCCGATTGCCTTGCTGTGATTGAATTTCTGAAAGGAGAGACTGCGGTTTCTCCAAATCAAATAGGCACTCTCGGCTTTTGTATTGGTGGACATTTAGCTTTCCGCGCCGCATTTCAAAGCGAAATTCGGGCTTGTGTCTGCTGTTACCCGACTGGTATTCCCAGTGGCAAACTGGGTAAAGAGGTAGCCGATACAATCCAGAGGGTAAGTGAAATCAAAGGTGAGATGCTAATGGTGTTTGGTACTCTCGATCCTCATATTCCAGAGAGCGATCGCAAAACCATAATAAAAGCAATCGAGAATGCTAACATACCTCATCAAGTTTTTTTGTATGAAGCAGAACATACATTCATGCGCGACGACGGTTATCGTTATGATTCTAGTCCTAGCACCTCTGCTTGGTCTGAAATAATAACTTTCTTAGAGCGCATATTTGCAGACTGAAAACGTTATTATTACTTTGTCAATTTTGAGTTGTCTGCAACGCTAATAAACCAGCACCATAAGCAGGCTCATACCTGGGAAAAATCACCTTTACTTTAGGAAACTTCTTAACAAGAGAGGCTGCAAACCTCTCATGGATCTTGCATCTACCGCGCCACACACTTCCTGTTGTGACTACTTCTAAAATAGAGTTAGAACTAAAAATTGCATCAATTACTGTAGATGTAGCTTTCACCAACTCTTTTACAGCATCATCAATTATGATATTCGCTACTATATCACCTGATGCTGCTGCAAAATCTACAATTGGTGCTAAAGCCGCAATCTTTTTAACTCCCCATCCTCGCCGATATATTAATTCTATTAAATCTTCTATACTTTCCAAATCAAGATGCTGTTTGAAACCCTCAATCAAACTCGTTGATTTTTCCCGTCCATCATCAGATTTTAATGCTGCATTCATCCCAGCGATCGCAATTTTATAAGCGCTACCTTCATCTCCTAAAATATAACCCCAGCCGCCGACTCGCTTAGTATGTCCCTGATTATTTCGCCCGAACACTATGGAACCAGTACCTGCTGCAACCACAATTCCTACAGGCTGACCAATTCCACCAACTAAAGCAATCAAAGCGTCGTTACAAATGACAATATTCGCTGGTTTTAATGCCCAAGTAATAGGTAAAAGTTTATTATTCTGCAACTCTTCAACTAAACCTTTGACTACTTCGATATCTGCTGCCCGACCTACACCGGCTAAACCCAGACATATAGCGTCAATCTTCAGGGTACTTGTAATTATTGCTGCCTTAACCGCATTCTGAATTGCTGATTGAATAGATTGTAAAGTTGCTTCGATACCTATACCCTGATAATTAGATGGGCCAGCTTCACCACGACCTAGCACTTGATGTAAATTATCCATCAAGACACAAACAGTCTTACTAGCGCCGCCATCTATTCCTAAAACATAACTCATTATCTGTAATAATATTAATTATTCTGACGCTTTGGTTCTTCTTTTAAAGGTATAAAAAAGATAGCAATCATCCCAGGAATTGTGAGCAAGCAGACCAAGACAAAAAATAATGGATAACCAAGTGCTTTTTGCAGATAACCGCTAATTAAACCTGGTAACATCATTCCTAAAGCCATAATGCCAGTGGATATGGCAAAATGAGAAGTTTTATATTCGCCTTGGCAAATATACATTAAATAAACACTAAAAGCGGTAAATCCAAAACCATACCCAAATTGCTCCAAGGAAACTAAGGGATATATTAATGTTAGCGAAGGTTTCGTATAAGCCATATACACGTAAAATATATCCGGCAAATTTAATGCCAAAGCCATAGGAAATAGACACTTTTTTAATCCATATTTAGAGATTAGCAAGCCTCCTAAAATTCCTCCACAAATTAGAGATATTACCCCAAATGTCCCGTAGACTAACCCAACATCTGACGTTGATAGCCCTAACCCTCCTACTTCTGGTTTATCCAATAAAAATAAAGAGGCTATCTTGACAAGCATTGCTTCACCAAGTCTGTAGAGCAAGATAAAGGCTAAAATACTGATAATTTTATCTTGAGCAAAATATGAGCTAATAATTGACCAAAAAGGTATATTTTCTCTAGCTTGTATTTGTAGGTGGTTATCTGATTCAGGTAAGGGTAAAATTAGGCGATGGGAAATAAACAGCATTGCTAAAATTAAAGCTGAGAATCCAATAGCAATTGTCCAGCTTAAAGGAATATTATTGAGAGATCCTTCAAGCTGACCTGCTAAGACTACTAATATCCCAGAGCCAAAGATTACAGCAAGCCGATAACAAAGTGAGCGAATGCCGACAAAAAATGCTTGTTGTTCTGGAGATAAGGCGAAGAGGTAGAAGCCATCTGTGGCAATGTCATAAGTTGCAGAAATAAATGCTCCTATTGTTAATGTTGCAAGGGAGATGAAAAAGAAATTTGGCAGTTGTAAGGAGAGAGCTATTAAGCCTAGACAAGCGAACATGGCAAATTGGGTATAAAGTATCCATTTGCGTTTGGTAGAGTAAATATCAACAATTGGGCCCCAAAACATTTTGATGACCCAAGGTAGATAGAGAAAGCTTGTCCAAAGGGCAATTTGGGCGTTATCGATTCCGAGTTTTTTGTAAAAGATTACGGAAACTGTGTTGATAATGACGTAAGGGATACCGGAGGTGAAATATAGGGTGGGTATGTATGTCCAGGGCGAAGGGGTGGTGGTTTGAGGTTTCATATTTGCCTCTAATTATCGATGCTATTAAAATTAGCATCCAATAGGACACCAATAGGATAAGTTATCTGTAATTTCCCCTTCAGAAAGACGCATTCCTACACCTCCAGATATAAATTTGTCATTACCATTGTTATATAGCCATGCTCCCCAAACCTGAGTCATTGACTTACCATCAATTTCTAGTTTAGGAAACTCTAATAACTCTTGATACACATAATTTTGTTGTGTATACCAAGGATCGTTATTACTACTACGCGCAGAGATATTTCCTGAATTAACTGCAAATCCTCCTTCACCTTCTCTTCCTAAAATAGGTTTAGCAAAGTATGAATTACCTATTTCTGTTGCACTCAGTGATGTTTTAGGAAAATATTCCCAGACTGTCCCAGCATCTTTCTCAGAAAAAAAGTCATATCCCAAATCTGTAATTAGGGCAAATACACTCTTTGGTTGCAGTGCAAAGGCAGAACCAAAGTTCACAATCACAATTTTATTCTCAAAAATTAGTTGTTCTAGAGCCGGCCATAATCTTTCACCTTTTTCATCAGTATCATGGATTAACCATTCCACTGGATACCACATAAAGAGGATATCTATTGGTTTTTTTGTTCTCTGGTCAAATAGATATTCACCATCTTTGATGCCAAGATATTCTAAGGGTAAAATGGCACTTTTGGACTCCAAATACTTGCTCAACCATCGCATAGTCCCTAAATCTTCGGCATTATTCAAAGCTGTAAATGCCACACGACAGTCTGTAATTGGTTTACCCAAATTTAATGCGGCTTTATTTATATGCTGATTGAGTGTTCTTGTTAAGATTTTTTGAGCATCTAAATCTGGTTGTTGCAATCCAAAATGTCTGGCAACTTTGTTATTGCCGTCCGTACACTCAAACCAAAAACTAGGAGTTTGGGGATTAGTTTCTACTACTTTTTTTATCCCCGCTTCTGGATTCCAGCACCAGTCAAGACGCATACAAAATGGTGCGAGGAAGTCATATTTAACTAACTTGATGGTATCTTCAGGAAATCCATAGTAAAGTAGTGTATCCTCATCAAGAGTGCGGATAATTCCCCACGCTTGGGTTAAAACACTACCGACTAATTCCGATGCTTGCCGGATTTCTTGTATCGTCTGTGGTAAAACTTGATGGCAATAATAAAGAGCGTAAGGTGTTTCTTGGTCAGTTAGAGGTATACCTGTTCCTTCTTCAATAGGAGCAAAGTTGTACCAACCCATTTTCATGGACTGAAATAGACGCTTTCGTTGAGGACTGTTGAAAATATTCATAATTCTCTTATCCACCCGCATGACCACCGCGACCAAAACTACCAAAACCACTACGACCCTTGGAAGAACCGCTGGAAGTACCGACCTCTGATGAATCACCAAAACTGCTTCTTCTAATGCTACTGCCACTAGAGTAACCGCTTGTGCCGCTTCTAATGCTACTGCCACTAGAGTAACCACTTGTGCCGCGACTATTGTTACTGCCACCGGAGTAACCGCTTGTGCCGCTACTATTAGATGAGGGTGAACAGTTATTGGGTTGTTGTTTAGGGTTCGGCGACGTTTTGGAGATGCAATCTGACTGTTTTGCTTCTGGGGTTGTCGCACAAGAAGCAAGTAACGATACAGTCATAACGAACACGATGAGTTGAAATAAACCTGGTTTCAATTTCATGAGTCTTTCTAAGCGAATATTACAGATGTCAGCTACGGAATTTACCAAGATAGCTACAAGGGTCAAGAATAGATTTCGCATTTCCAGATTTTTTAAGGGGTACACCCACGATTTCGAGAATTGCTAAACAAACCAGCCTCCAACCCTGTGGCAAAATTTATTAGAGTCCTTCCTTAGTTTTCCCGCATGACCGCAATTATTCCCAATCTCCCCAGTCTTTACGACCCTTTTTCCACTGAAGCCAAGTGGCAAAAATTCTGGGAAGACAACCAAGTTTACAAAGCTGACCCCAACAAAGGCGGCGAACCCTACTGCATCGTCATTCCACCGCCCAACGTCACCGGCAGCTTACACATGGGTCACGCATTTGAAAGTGCATTGATTGATACCCTCGTGCGCTACCACCGGATGCAGGGACGCAATACCCTATGGCTACCCGGAACTGACCACGCCAGCATTGCTGTGCATAGTATGCTGGAAAAGCAACTAAAAACAGAGGGTAAGACTCGCTACGAATTGGGGCGCGAGAAATTCTTAGAACGCGCTTGGCAATGGAAGGCGGAGTCTGAGGGAACGATTCTGAATCAGCTACGACGCTTGGGTGTCTCGGTGGACTGGTCGCGGGAAAGGTTTACGCTGGATGAGGGCTTATCCAAAGCTGTTGTGGAGGCGTTTACTCGCCTCTACGAGGAAGGCTTAATTTATCGTGGTGAATATTTAGTTAACTGGTGTCCCGCTTCTGGGTCGGCTGTATCTGATGTGGAAGTGGAAAATCAAGAAGTTAATGGCAATCTCTGGCACTTCCGCTATCCCCTCACCGATGGTTCCGGTTTTGTAGAGGTGGCGACAACTCGACCAGAAACTATGCTGGGCGATACGGCTGTAGCAGTTAATCCCAATGACGATCGCTACAAACATCTCATTGGTAAAACTCTAACTCTGCCCATTCTACAACGAGAAATTCCGATCATTGGCGATGAATTTGTTGACCCTACTTTCGGCACGGGTTGCGTAAAGGTGACTCCCGCCCATGACCCGAACGATTTTGACATGGGTAAGCGTCACAATCTGCCGTTAATCAACATTATGAACAAAGACGGCACTCTCAACGCCAATGCCGGGGAGTTTCAAGGACAAGACCGCTTTGTTGCTAGAAAAAATGTGGTTTCTCGCTTAGAGGCAGATGGCTTTTTGGTGAAGATAGAAGATTATAAGCATACCGTTCCCTACAGCGATCGCGGTAAAGTACCCATTGAACCCCTCCTCTCGACTCAGTGGTTCGTCAAAATTCGCCCCCTAGCTGACAACACTCTCGAATTCCTCGACCAGCAAACTTCCCCAGAGTTTGTCCCCCAACGCTGGACTAAGGTCTATCGTGATTGGCTAGTAAAACTCACTGATTGGTGTATCTCTCGGCAATTATGGTGGGGACACCGAATTCCTGCTTGGTACGCTGTCAGTGAAACAGGTGGACAAATTACTGATAATACGCCGTTTGTGGTAGCGAAATCAGAAACTGAAGCTTGGGAGAAAGCTAAATCACAATTTGGTGAAAATGTCCAACTAGAACAAGACCCAGATGTACTAGATACTTGGTTTTCTTCTGGACTATGGCCGTTTTCGACTTTGGGCTGGCCAGAACAAACTCAGGATTTAGCGACTTACTACCCAACTACCACTTTAGTGACAGGCTTTGACATCATCTTTTTCTGGGTAGCCAGAATGACCATGATGGCTAGTCATTTTACGGGGCAAATGCCTTTCCAAACGGTTTACATCCACGGCTTAGTGCTGGATGAGAAAGGTCAGAAGATGGGAAAGAGCAAAGGTAATGGCATTGACCCGTTGTTATTAATTGACAAATATGGTACGGATGCCCTGCGCTATACCCTAATTAGGGAAGTGGCTGGCGCTGGACAAAATATCCGCCTAGAATACGATCGCAAAAAGGATGAATCAGCATCTGTAGAAGCATCCCGCAACTTTACCAACAAGTTGTGGAATGCTGCCCGATTTGTGATGATGAATTTGGATGGACAAACACCGCAACAATTGGGGAACCCAGTTGCTACCGAATTGAGCGATCGCTGGATTCTCTCGCGGTATCATCAAGTTGTCAAACAAACCACTAATTACATCGATAATTACGGTTTAGGGGAAGCAGCCAAAGGACTCTATGAGTTTATTTGGGGTGATTTCTGCGATCAATATATTGAATTGGTAAAATCCAGATTGCAAGCAGATGTCGATCCCACATCGCAGAGGGTAGCACAGCAAACCCTTGGCTACGTTCTGGAGGGGATTATGAAACTGCTTCATCCTTTCATGCCTCATATTACCGAAGAAATTTGGCAAACTCTCACCCAACAATCAGCAGATTCCCCGCAAACTTTGTCATTGCAAATCTATCCGCAGGTGGATGCAAATTTAATTGATTCTGAATTAGAAGAACAGTTTGATTTGCTAATTGCTACTATCCGCACAATTCGGAATTTACGGGCTGAAGCGGATATTAAACCAGGGGTGAAAGTAACAGCGAATTTGCAAACTGAAAGCCAGAAGGAGCGGGAAATTCTCACTGCTGGACAGTCTTATATTAAAGATTTGGCTAAGGTTGAGACTTTAATTATTACTGACAAAGAAACAAGCCAAACTGTTGCTGTAAAAAAACCTCAGAGGGGTTTGAAGACAATTGGCTTAATTATCGTGGCCATTATCTTTGGTAGATTAGGTTTGGCTGCTGGAAATGCCATTAATGATATTCCCATCGTCGGAACTTTCTTTGAAATGGTTGGTTTTGGTTACACAGCTTGGTTTGTAAGCCAAAATTTACTAACTGCTCAATCGAGACTTAAGTTGTGGAGCCAGTTTTTCCCGCAGAGAGAATTAGAACAACCACAAGAATCAGAAAATGCGATGCCTGACGGCAAGTCGCAAAGCGTCTACGCAGGTGTAATTGGTACAATACAAGTGCTAATTCCTCTGAGCGGTGTGGTAGATATTGAAGCTGTGCGTGCCAAGCTAGAGAAAAGCTTGAGCAAAGCTGAAGCAGAAGTTCAGTCCCTCAGTACCAGATTAAACAATCCTAGCTTCGTAGACAGAGCTAGAGCCGATGTGGTACAAGGGGCGCGGGATACTTTAATAGAAGCACAGAAACAAGTGGAAATTTTGCGCGATCGCCTAAAGGCATTGTCGTAGGTATCGCCTGCATGGCTTAGGATAACTGTAATGGGTAATGGAAGTGTCAATAATTTCCAATTACCCATTAGCTATTACTCATTACATTACCAAAATCAAAATATCAATTCTGGTACTTAATTATTTTATTAAATTTTTTTTGAATTTTGAGAGAAGTCGGAGCGCCGACTTCCGGCGATCTCAACTTCGGTGATTTTGAATTGGAGCGAAGCGACTTTCATGCTATATCTAGCCCAGGTGCGTAAAAACGATTTTTTAGACCAGCACCAGTTACGCTTGTTGGCGCGTCAAGAAGCTGATAACTTGTGGGCGATAATTCCAGAAGAGGCTTTCATTCTGCTAGGAAAGGGAAAGATCGTCAGTGAGAACTTACTTGTTTTAGTAGAACTTTCCCCTACAGGCGACATTGAAAAAATAGAAGACGCTACCAACTGGGTACTCCATCTGGTACAAAACTATCTCACCATTGGCATTACCCCAGAATTTTTGCAGCACGAAGCCGAACGAGCAGAACATTGGCGACAATCCTTGACGTTGCAAAACCAAGACTTAGCGCGGCGTTCCTTAGAATTAGAAGCCCGTCGCGAACAAATTCAAGCCTTAGAAGAAAGCCTCAAACGCGAGAAAAACGGTTATCCCCAAGAGGAAAGTTAAAGGCAATGCTTTTGAGAGTCGCATAGCGCCTAGTGACAGCTTGGCCGACTTTCCCCAAAATCAGGGTTTCAGATCAAATCCGTTTGTATCGGAATTATTCCTTTTTCCTCTCCCTCTGCGCCGCACCAGTTGCTTCAACGGGGGGAACCCCCGCAACGCACTGGCTTCTCAGCGTCTCTGCGGTTTTTTAATCATTTAAAAGATACTAAACTTCTAGCTTATGCTCCCAGACTCGGACAAATTATCCTCCGAGTGACATTTAATAAAAATTTAGAAATTCTTTCCCCAAAGACAGTTTAAGAATTTCATTCACGGGTATTGGCTTTAAGTGAATGTCAACATAAAAATTTTATGGCGTAGGTGAATAAAGCGCAACCTCATACAGAATTGGTATAAGTATGCTGTACTCTTAACTTCACCGATAAATTTATTTTTGATATAAATGCTTAATTTTATTTCCTATTTGCTTTTGGCTCAAGCAGCGCCTTCTCCAGCAACTGAACCCCAGGAAATCTTCATTCCCCAACAAACAAGACCTTTACCCGGACATCTTGATCCAATACCAGTATTTAACAGTAATAACCCAGAAGTAGTTCAGAGTGAAGGTATTCTGCTGTCTACATTTCCTCCCCAGGGTAAAAGAGTGCCTAGCGCCCACCTGAACTTTCTATGGAAGGGACGCTTTGATTTCTTTTCTCATCATATTGCTAGAGCCATTGAGACTCCAAATGATTTGCGGACTCTTTATTTAGGGGTGATTGTTTACAATCCCAGCGATCGCCCTGCAACTATAAATATCTTACAAGCAGCCAGTTATGTTAGTCAACCTGATGCACCTTTTCTCAAACTTCCCCCCATGCAGTCAAATAATTCGGGAAACATTTATGCTGGGCCAGGCGATCGCGTTATGAATGATGTGCTACGAGGAAAACGGCAGTTAGGATGGCCAGCCCAGTTGCTAATTCCACCAAAACAAAGCCGGATGTTAATGAATCATCCAATTCCAGTGCGTCCTTTAACACCGCCATTGAATGGACGTTCTACTTTGTTGCGTTTGTACAGTGATAGTCCAGTTTATATGGCGAACCTAGCCATGTTTGCCAAACCCAATCCAGATGCTACTGAACGAGCGCCCACTTTAAAAGAATGGGAGAGCTTGTTAGAAAATGGTGATTTTGCAGGGCCGCGTGAACCTGCCCCTAGTCCTCCAAATAACCTGACAGCGACAGCAGAAATTTACGGTCGGGTAGCGGCGGTAGCTGTTGGCTCTCGTTGGCAAGCACGAGTTACCAACTCCAATAGTTCATACCTGACAATCCCCGCTTCAGGACAAGCTTTTTCCTACGGCTTAAGTACCCTTTTGGCAGGTAAAATGGGTACTGGACAAAACCAAACTGCCAAACTCGCGGTGCGTTATCCTGGTACTGCTTACGAAGCTCACGGCAACTACGGCATTGAATACAACATCTCTTTACCCTTAATCAACAATACGGACAAACTACAAACTGTAAATATGCTTTTCCAAACACCTATCAAAGAAGACGAGTTAAGTAAACCTGGGCTTCGCTTTTTTTCACCACCCCAACCATCCGTCTTTTTTCGAGGCACAGTTCGTATTCGCTACAATGACGATAATGGCTTACCCAGAACTCAATATTGGCATTTAGTTCAACAACGGGGACAGATGGGACAACCGCTTGCTCAATTAAAAATGTCTCCAGGCCAGCTGCGATCGGTAGAAGTGGATTTTCTCTACCCACCAGATGCCACACCCCCTCAAATGTTGACAATTCAAACTGTAGACCAAAAATAAGGCAGAGGAAAGAAGGTAAGACTTACCTAAAAAACGTTTATAGACGCGAAGTTTCGCGTCTATACATAGGTTTATGCTAAGTTAATAGTTTTAGCAAAGTTAGGCAATCACAGTAATATTTGCACTACCAAGCAGTGCGTTATTCGAGAATTGGGCTATTTGAACTTGTGCTGTACCACCTAATCCATCTTTATCAAAGAATAAGCTACCCGTACTTTGATTGTAGATGAAGCGATCGCTTGCGGTTGTAGCGATCGTACCAAGTCGGAACAAGCTCTGATCGAGTGTTGTATCCTGAGCTTGGCTCAGTCCAAATTCCGCCTTAGAAATGAAGATAGTATCATCAGCACCAGTAAAATCGGTAATTGTATCATAGCCTCCAGTGCGGGTATCAGTCAGATATAAGCTATCTCGACCAGCTCCACCACTCAGCGTATCTTTACCAACTCCACCATAGAGGCTATCATCACCTATACCGCCTACTAAGCTGTCATTACCCGAATTACCAAAGAGGCGATCGTTACCATCTCCTCCGCTCAAGGTGTTAGCACCAGTATTTCCCATCAGGATGTTATTAAGGCTGTTACCAGTACCAGTGATTGCTCCGGTTCCAGTCAGGGTCAAGTTCTCCAGGTTATCTCCCAACACCCAACTCACCGAAGAGTTAACTAAATCTGTGCCTGCATTTAAGCCTTCAGTAATAATATCGCTGAGGTTGTCTACCGTGTAAATGTCATTACCATCTCCACCATTGAGACTATCAATCCCTGCACCTCCATCCAAGGTGTCATCGCCTGCACCACCAATTAGGCTATCATTGCCTGAGCTACCAAAGAGACTATCCTTACCATCTCCTCCAGTCAAAGTGTTCGCACTACCATTTCCAATCAGAATATTATCAAGGCTGTTACCAGTACCAATTGTCGCACTTCCAGTCAGAGTCAAGTTCTCCAGGTTATCTCCCAACACCCAACTCACCGAAGACTTAACTAAATCTATGCCTGCATTTAAGCCTTCAGCGATCGTATCCTTCAGGTTGTCTATGGTGTAAACATCATTGCCGGCTCCACCATTGAGACTATCAATCCCTGCACCTCCATCCAAGGTGTCATCGCCTGCACCACCAATTAGGCTATCATTGCCTGCACCACCAATTAAGCTATCATTGCCATCTCCTCCGCTCAAGATGTTAGCACCAGTATTTCCAATCAGTACGTTATCAAGGTTGTTACCAGTACCATTAATTACCCCGCTTCCAGTCAGGGTCAACTTCTCCACGTTATCTGCCAACACAAAACTCACCGAAGACTTAACTAAATCTATGCCTGCATTCAAGCCTTCAGTAATAGTATCGTTCAGGTTGTCTACGGTGTAAACATCATTGCCGGCTCCACCATTGAGACTATCAGTCCCTAAACCTCCATCCAAAGTATCATCGCCTGCACCGCCCAACAAAGTGTCATTACCTGAGCTACCAAAGAGGCTATCGTTACCATCTCCTCCGCTCAAGATGTTAGCACCAGTATTTCCAATCAGGATGTTCTTAAGGCTATTACCAGTACCATTGATTGCGTCGGTTCCGGTCAGGGTCAAGTTCTCCACGTTATCTGCCAACACAAAACTCACCGAAGACTTAACTAAATCTGTGCCCGCATTTAAGCCTTCAGTAATTGTATCGCTGGGGTTATCTACGATGTAAATATCATTGCCGATTCCACCATTAAGACTATCTGCTCCTAAACCTCCATCCAAGGTGTCATTACCTGCACCGCCCAATAAGGTGTCATTACCTGCACCACCAATCAGATTATCGTTACCATTTTCTCCGCTCAAGATATTAGCGGCAGTATTTCCAGTCAAGATATTATTAAGGCTGTTACCAGTACCATTAATTGTGTCGGTTCCAGTTAAGGTCAAATTCTCCAGGTTATTTCCCAACACCCAACTCACTGAAGACTTAACTAAATCTGTGCCTGCATTTAAACCTTCAGTAATAGTGTCGCCGATGCTGTCCACAATATAAGTGTCATTGCCTTTACCACCAATGAGGCTATCGTTGCCTGTACCACCATCTAACAAATCATTACCATCGCCACCATCGAGCGTGTCGTTATCACCTAGTCCGTTGAGCGTGTCATTGCCCAGCAATCCTGAGATGATATCCATATTCACCGTACCAGTCAGGTTGTCTGCACCTGAAGTGCCGTTATTCGCATTTGTGACTTCATTAATGCTCAAGTTGACGGTAGCAGTACTACTGCCTCCGTGACCATCACTTATGGTGTAAGTGAAGCCGTCAGAGCCAAAATAGTTTTGACCAGGAGTATAAGTGTAAGTACTATTACCGTTGTCAACTAAAATTCCTTGGCTAGGTTGGGTAAAGCTAGCAATGCTCAATACGTCACTGACATCCACATCTGTATCATTGCTCAACAAAGTAGTAGCGCTAATGATAACGGGTGTGTTTTTGTTTGTGGTGATGCTATCGTTAACAGCGATGGGAGCATCATTTACCGCCGTGATATTAATATTGCGGGTAACGACGGTACTATTTGCAGTTCCATCATTAACTATAAAGCTGACAGTACGAGGTGTGAGGCTTGGATTATCACTGCTGTTGGTATAAGTAATGGAACGCAGTGCTGTTTGATAATTAGCAACACTGGAACTGCCAGTTAAGGTTAAGATGCCTGTGTTGCTGTTGTAGCTACCTGTAATTCCATTTTGGTTGGTGAAGGCAAGAATGTCTTGAGCAGAAGCGAAACCACTACTAATACTGATGGTGGCACTGGAGAGGTTAGCGGAGTCTAAATCGCTGACTGTGATGCCTGAGTCGATAGCTGTAATGGCGTTCTCAGTGTATGCCAGGTCCGCGTTGGTGGCACTAGCAACAGGCGCATTATTCACTGCCGTAATATTAATATTGCGGGTAACGGTGGTACTATTAGCAGTCCCATCATTAAGGACGAAACTGATGGTACGAGGTGTAGTATTGGGGTTATTGCTGCTGTTGGTATAAGTAATGGAACGCAGTGCTGTTTGATAATTAGCGACGCTGGAACTGCCAGTTAAGGTTAAGATGCCTGTGCTGCTGTTGTAGCTACCTGTAATCCCATTTTGGTTGGTGAAGGCAAGAATGTCTTGAGCAGAAATAAAGCCACTGCTGATACTGACAGTGGCATTAGCTAGGTTGGTGGTATCTGCATCGCTAACGGTGAAGCCTGAGTCGATGGCTATAATGGCGTTCTCAGTATATGCTAGAGCAGAGTTTGTGGCAGTAGCAACAGGCGCATCATTCACCGCCGTAATATTAATATTGCGGGTAAGGGCGGTACTACTAGCAGTCCCATCATCAACTACAAAGCTGACGGTACGAGGTGTAGTATTGGGGTTCTCACTGCTGTTGGTATAAGTAATGGATTGTAGTGCGGTTTGATAATTAGCAACGCTGGAACTGCCAGTTAAGGTTAAGACACCTGTGTTGTTGTTGTAGCTGCCGATAATCCCATTTTGGTTGATGAAGGTGAGAATGTCTTGAGCAGAAACAAAACCACTGGTAATGGTGACGGTGGCACTAGCCAGGTTGGGAGAGTCTGTATCACTGACGGTAATGCCTGAGTCAATGGCTTTAGTGGCGTTTTCGGTGTAGGCCAGAGCAGAGGCAGAAGTAGAGGTGATTGTCGGGGGAACAAGAGAGCTGTTGTAGACTTGAGCATATATCCCATTGCTAGAACCGTCTTGACCATTGCTTTGCCAGGAAATGACATACTCCCCATTAGCCGCGATCGCTACTTTGGGGTTGCTTTGAGAGTCGTTGGTGGTGGTATTGACTCTAAATTCGTTTCCTTGGGCTACCCCGGCACTGTTGTAGCGTTGGGCATATATCCCAGTGCCAGAACCATCTTGACCATTGCTAGTCCAGGAAATGATAAAGTCTCCATTATTGGCATTTATCGCTACTGTAGGGTTAATTTGATTGTCGTTGGTGGTGGTATTGACTCTAAATTCGTTTCCTTGAGCTACCCCGGCACTATTGTAGCGTTGGGCATATATCCCATATCTAGAACCGTCCTGATTATTGCTTTGCCAAGAAATCACAAAGTCCCCAGCCGCATCCATCGCTACTGTCGGGCTAATTTGATTGTCGCTGAAGGTGGTATTGACTTGGAATTCGTTTCCTTGAGCTACCCCGGCACTATTGTAGCGTTGGGCATATATCCCATTGCCAGAACCATCTTGACCATTGCTAGTCCAGGAAATGATAAAGTCCCCAGTGGCATCGATCGCTACTGTCGGGCTAATTTGATTGTCGCTGAAGGTGGTATTGACTTGGAATTCGTTTCCTTGAGCTACCCCGGCACTATTGTAGCGTTGGGCATATATCCCATTGCCAGAACTATCTTGACCATTGCTAGTCCAGGAAACAACAAAGTCCCCAGCACCATCCATCGCTATTATAGGGTTGATTTGATTGCCAGTGGTGGTGGTATTGACTTTGAATTCGTTTCCTTGAGCTAGCCCGGCACTGTTGTAGCGTTGGGCATATATCCCATTGCCAGACCCGTCTTGACCATAGCTAGTCCAGGTAATAACAAAGTCCCCAGTCGCATCTATCGCTACAGTGGGGTTAACTTGTTCGTTGTTGGTATAAGTATTAACTTGGAATTCAGTCATGAAAAAACCTCTGAAAAAAACTAAAAGTTTGATTTCAACAATTACGCTTTGATTAAGCAGACTCTTTAATCATTCGGAATCACTGCACTTGGTCGCAGCCAGTAGTTCAACTCTGGTGCAGTAAATGCTTGGCGGATTTCTTTTCGTTCCTGATTTAAAACCATCGGACGCTGTACACCAGCAAGAAACTGCACATCATAAAGTTCTTGACAGCCTGCGGTGAACTTTAGCATCCCTACCTGCTGCCCATTTCGTAAATCCACTACTGCCACACCACATAGCAACTGCTCAAAACGTTGGGCAATGGGCAACCCCCCAAAAATATGCCGTTCCCGAATCTGGCATAGTCCCACTAGGGCGTAATACCCCACGCAGCACAACCCCCGCAGAAATCCAGGGAGTACACAGACTACCTGTTTGTCCCCTGATTCTGGATGAATGCGCCATATTTCCCCAGCACCAGAATTGAGCAGCCACAAAAATCCGTCATGCCAGATTGGGGAATGGGGCATTGATAATCCATCTACAATAATTTCATTGCTCTCTACTTCCACAACGACCCCACCGTTGGCTTTACCTGGTCGCCATCCGCCGACGGTATCTGTTGCACCAAGGGCAGTCACATACTTGGGGTTGCCATCCACCATCGCCAATCCATTCAGGTGGCAACGGTCTTCTGGTACTACTTGGGAAATAAATTTGGGATGCCAGCGCGGTACAAAGCTAAAGTCTGGACTCAAGGCAGAAAGACAGGAAAAGCGGGTGTTGACAATCCATAGTCCTTCTCTGCCAAATTCTAGGTCGTGAATGTTCAAGTCGCCTGTGAAGTATGCCATCCGTGGTAGGTAGAGGGCATCGTAGCGTCTGGGCTGGTCTTCTAAAAACTCATAAGCTAATGCGGGCGCATTGGCTAACAAACAGACTTCGTGATGGCTAGCCAGTGCCAGACGGGAACCATGAACTGCTAACCCCATTGGTTTGGAAAATTGGCGTAACAGCATGGTTATCTGTTGTCCATTCCAGCCCACAACTGCTAGTTTCCCGGCTTGGTAGGTGGTGATGGCAACTGAGCCTCCAGTTTGACTTAGCCAGGAGATAAATCCGCGATCGGCATCACACTGAATGAAGTTATTCTCTTCTGGGGCAGTAGTGGTAGAGGTGGCTAACATAAATAAGTTGAATTAAATTTCAAATTTTGTTGGGGAAATTTGGATTTAGTTGAATACAAAAAAAGAGTCAGTGGCTCTAGCCCTTAAAATTGAGCGATAAATCGCTCACTACGAATCGTGAAAAACTAATGACACAGAATAGTATTGGTCACGTGAAGTTTGAAGGGGAATCAACCACAGAGGCACAGAGAACACAGAGTTAGAGGAAAAAAAGATGTTTAAGAAGTATCTCACTCAGCAAACTTGCCTTCATAGACTACTAAGGGTGTCATAATTGTCAATAAACAAGCCTGTACTAGGAACACACCTAATCGCCCCCAGACAACAAGTCACGCCGCTATAAAGCTAAAGCTGCACTGGATTTAATCTTTGTAAACATTTTGAACTTAGTTTTTTTATAATTTCTTAGTGGTAAATTTTATTTAGTATTACATTGTCATAATAAAGACTATTTCTTTAAATAAAATCTGTATATTTACTGAATATAAAACTTATTCAAAACTTTAATAATTTGCAGCCCGCCTCAGCCGTTTTCTTGGTATGCCGAGAAGGATTAGGCTTGATAAAGTGAGTAGATGTGACATTGCCAACTGCTATATTAGGTATTTAGCCGAGATCCATATAAGTGCAATCAATAAGCTTGAAATTAGTGAGAACAAAAGTAATAAATACTACAATAAGTACTAAGCAATGTCTGAAATCTCTGCTAAAAAAGGATTATAAATAAAATTGCTATTTAACCTGAAATTACCCAAAAAAGCTTTTTTTGGGTGTGCCATTTGAAGTGTACTGTGGAGTTAGGATGAAACAAGAAGAGTATGGTGTGACAGTATGGTTCACTGGTCTCAGTGGTGCAGGGAAAACTACTATCTGTCAATTTGTGGAGAAGGAACTGCGGATACAGGGCTACAGAGTTGAAGTCCTGGATGGCGATGCGGTGCGTCAGAATCTATGCAAAGGGTTGGGTTTCAGTAAAGAAGATCGAGAAGAGAATATTCGGCGCATTGGCTTTGTGGCTCATCTTCTTGCCAGAAATAATGTAATTGTATTGGTTTCGACCATTTCTCCTTACCGCGAAATTCGAGAAGAAGTGCGCCAAAATATTCCATGTTTCATTGAAGTTTACGTCAATGCATCATTAGAAGTTTGCGAACAGCGAGACGTAAAAGGCTTATATAAAAAAGCCAGATCCGGGGCAATACTGCTCGGTTAAGCATTTTTAACTCGGAATCGGGTTTGGGGAAAAGGGTAAAGGGTAAGGGTTAAAGGTTTTTTCTTTCCCTTTTCCCTTTCCCCTTTTCCCCAAAACCCGAGAAGTATTGAGATCCGGGGAGATTAAGCACTTCACTGGTATTGACGATCCGTATGAAATACCACTTCATCCTGAAGTTGAATGCAAGACTAACCAAGAAAGTGTTGTCCAAAGTGCAACTAAGGTTTTAGAAAAGCTGGAAGAGTTGGGTTACATAGTTGCTAATGTTAATGATTTATGAGTTAAAGAAAGTTTTTAACTCATAACTCTTACTAGGATGCCAATAATTGCCGGATCAATCTGGCTACAGCTTTTTGTGTGAAGCGATTGGCAATTTGTTGACCTAAACGTTGTACATCGGAATTTACCAACAACTGGGAAATTTGGGACGCAAGTTGTAGTGGGTCAAAGCCTCGTGTTTCTCGGAGAATACCTAATATACGTTTGATATGTTCCAAAGTTTGTTGTTGCTCAACTGTCGCTGCTGGAGTTTCATTAACTGCTGTCAATCCTACCCGTTCCCGCAAGAGGGAGGTAAAGTTATGCAAAACATTTTTACCTAAAGCATCGAGTCCATTAATAGATTCATCTACTAGCTTGTCACGAATGAAAGCACCGCGTTCAGATGATAGAAATTCTATGCCTTGGTTCAGCACTAAGTTAAAGTCGTAGTCTTGACTATTACGCGCATTACGTAACAAGTTTTCTAAGCGATTCCAACGAAATCTACCATCTTTAAATAGCAAATCTTGCAATGATGCTCTTAATTGCGGTGCTGTGTCTGTTAACAGGCGTTTGGAAACGTAGGGATAAGCTTCGCTGAGGACTTTAAAGTTGGGATCTATAAATATTGCAATCCCTTCGAGGGTAACAAGGGAGCGAATAATTAAGGCGTAGTAGGGCGGTACGCGGAAAGGATACTCATACATCAAAGCCGATAGTTCATCGGTGATGCTTTTAATGTTCAGGTCGGCAACACTGGCTCCTTGAGCATCAGCAAAGACTCTGGCAAAAGCTGGGATAATTGGTGTTAAATCGGTTTCTGGTGATAGGAAATCTAATTTAACGTAGTCTTTTGCTAAACCTTCAAAGTCACGGTTGACGACGTGGACGATCGCTTCAATTAAACCATAACGCTGTGGTGGCTTAATCTCGCTCATCATCCCAAAGTCAAGATAAGCCAATTTACCGTCTGGCGTTGCTAATAAATTACCAGGGTGGGGATCGGCGTGGAAAAATCCATGTTCTAGCAGTTGGCGCAGGGAACACTGGACACCCACTTCAATTAGATAACGAGCATCTATGCCTTGGGCGCTAATTTCTTCTGTCTGGGTTAATTTAATACCGTTAATCCATTCCATCGTCAATACACGACGATTGGTATATTCCCAGTAAATTTTTGGTACGTAGATATCTTTTATGTGACCGTATAACTCGAAAAATCTTTCAGCATTTTCACCTTCATGGATGTAGTCCATCTCTTCAAAGATGCGATCGCCTAATTCATCAAGAATCCCAACTAAGTCACTTCTTACCCGTTTGACCTTTTTCTGCACCCAAGCGGCGAGTTTACGCAAGATATACAAGTCAATAGCGATCCGCTCTCTTAAGTCAGGACGTTGGACTTTTACAGCGACTTCTTCACCTGTTTTTAGCTTACCTTTATAGACTTGTCCCAAGGAAGCCGCAGCAATTGGCTGGGCGGAGAGTTCGGCGTAAACCTCTTCTGGAGGTGCACCTAGTTCTTCCTGGATAAACTGGTAAGCAAGTTCGTTGGGAAAAGGTGGTAATTGGTCTTGTAGCTTGGTTAATTCTTCTAGGTATACGGTAGGAACTAGATCCGGTCTAGTGGATAAAGCTTGGCCAATTTTGATGTAAGCAGGCCCCAGTTTGGTCAGCAATTCTCGTAGCTGAGTGGCTCGGCGGCGGTCATTTTTGACGACAATTCCCCGTTTACTATCCGACCACAACCCAAAAACAAAGGATAAAGTTGGCCCCAACACGGCAAAAATCCGCCGTAAAACTTCCAAGGGTCTGTTTTGGTAATGCGCCGCTATGCCCACAGGATCGTAAAGCATCTCTGGTTGGGCAGATGTCCTCACCTTTTGGGCAGCTAAGAGTCTTGCCGATGTCTGCGACGGGCTACGCCTACGCACAACTAAGCTTGGTGTAATATTTTCTGGCATTATATCTATAACGTCCAGTTCGCCTCGGCTATTTGTGCCGTTGCGACTGTCCTCCTGAATCGGTTGGGAACTAGGGGGAAGTGTCTTAAGAATCATGAAAAAGGCCACCAGTCAGAACGATCGCATTAAGTATTGTAACAATATGTTGAGGGATTGGGAATTGGGAATCGGGGATTGGGGTTCAACTAATTTTTTCCAGTACCCAGTCCCCAGAGGTTTGCTACACTTAAACGGGCATAATAATTAAATAGTAGTAGGTATTGCTGGTTGCTGAAAGATTGTACTTATTGTCCTGTAAATTAGAAGTATCCGGCATCTGCCCTCGTGGAGAATTTGGCTTGATGTTGCTTTGCCTGCGAATTGAAAACTTTGCCCTAATCGACCAACTGGAATTGGAATTTGGCGCTGGACTAAATGTGCTTACAGGTGAAACCGGCGCTGGAAAATCGATTATTTTGGATGCCATTGATGCCGCTTTAGGCGGTAAAGTCTCTAGTCGAGTGATTCGCACAGGGACGAGTCGCGCAATGGTAGAAGCGACTTTCACCTCAAATGCCCCCTTAGCCGCTTGGTTGACCGAACAAGAAATAGATTTGCTTGATGAAAATTCCGTAGTCATTAGCCGAGAAATCACAGCTACTGCTAGTAATATCCGCAGTCGATCGCGGGTAAATGGTGTGTTGGTAAATCGGCAGATTATGGGAGGAATGCGCGATCGCTTGGTGGAAATCACGGCCCAAGGTCAAACTGTACAAGTAGGACAATCTGCCCAAGTCCGCGACTGGCTGGATTTATATGGTGGCGACTCTCTAATGCAGCAGCGCCATAAAGTCGCTACGAATTTTAGTACTTACCAACAGGCGCATTTAGCATTAGAAAAACGCCGGACATCGGAACGCGAACGGTTGCAACAACTCGACTTGCTCACTTATCAAGTGCAGGAATTGGGAGCAGCTAATCTGTGCGAAGCTAATGAATTGGAACAGTTGGGACAAGAACGGGAACGCCTGAATCATGTCGTCGATTTGCAACAGATGAGTTACAAGGTCTATCAGGCTTTGTATCAAAACGATCGTGAAACGCCAGCCGCAGCAGATTTACTGGGAGACAGTGAAGCAACATTAAATGACATGGTGGAGTACGATAGTCAACTACAACACCTGTTGGAATTGGTTAGGGACGCGCAAGCTGCGGTAACGGAAGTGGGAAGACAGATAAATGCTTATGGAGATGGTTTGGAAGCCGATCCGCAGCGATTGGAAGAGGTGGAAGAACGGACTCAGGAATTAAAGCAAATTTGCCGCAAGTATGGGCCGACACTTACAGAAGCGATCGCTTATTACCAGCGTATCCAAGGGGAATTAGCCTTACTTAACGATAGCGAACAATCGATTGAAAAGCTAGAACAGCAAGAAAAGGCGTGTTTTGAAAAACTCACCCAAGCAAGTAATCAGTTAACTCAACTGCGGAGTAAGGCGGCTGCTAATTTAGAATCTCGTTTGATAGCTGAACTCAAGCCCCTAGCGATGGAAAAGGTGAAGTTTCTGGTTGAGATAGTGCCTGCTTTCCCCACTGCTATGGGAGCAGATAAAATTACTTTTACATTTAGTTCCAACCCTGGAGAACCACTGCAACCTTTAACAGAAGTTGCTTCTGGTGGGGAAATGAGCCGCTTTTTACTGGCGCTGAAAGCTTGTTTTTCTCAGGTTGATGTGGCTGGGACAATGGTATTTGATGAAATTGATGTCGGGGTTTCGGGAAGAGTCGCCCAAGCGATCGCAGAAAAATTACACCAGCTAAGTCAACGCAACCAAGTATTGTGTGTTACCCACCAGCCTTTAGTTGCAGCAATGGCCGATCGCCATTTCCGGGTGGATAAGCAAACTATTAATCAAGGCAAAGGTAAAAAAGCTAACAATGAAAATGCTGAACAGCGTACTGTTGTGCGAGTTACTACCTTGGACAATTTAACTACTCGTCGGGAAGAATTAGCACAGTTAGCTGGTGGTAAATCTGCAAGTGATGCGATCGCTTTTGCCGAATCTCTGTTATTGCAAGCTGCTAACCACCGTCGCGGGGAGCAAATTTGACAATAAGATTGTGTAATTAATTTTGCTTAGTTACTTACATATAGATTTTTTGTAAGAGTACAGCATTGCCCATTGGTGTCAATTTCAGGTAAAAGCCTATAGGTTTTTAGATGTCATACCCCTGGCATTTTTTGGAGTGCATTTACTTCATCAGCAGTTCATGAATTTCGGATAAAACTTTATGTATTAATTTAGTAGATACTTGTTTTAACAATCTAGTAAATATTGGGTTTTGATGAAGTAAACGTAGTGCAAACAGGTGGCTACTAAGTTAGCGGCAATCGACCTATTTACTTTAGATAAACTTCATAAAGTTTGGTTTAGTGATTCAGTAGATGCTGTTTTAATAGTTCAGTAAATATTGGGTTATCACATACTCCAAACGACCGTACATTTATCTTAATGCTTTCTAATTAGCTGTAGCATCAAGTACAGCAATGAATAGTTTTGCAACCTAGAAAAATAGAATTTATGCATCTACTATCTATTTGTGAATCCTCAAACAAAGAACATTCCTATAAAGCTTTTAGAGAAAGTGATTGCCCTGCATTTAAGAGAATATTAATGTTGTTGCCTTGGTGAGATGAAGCAAAGGGCAAAATTTTTCAGAAAAATCTGTATTTTGCAACAAATCATCATTCTTTTTCAGGACAATGGCATTAAGCCATACGCCAATAAATTTGACGGCGGATGAAAATCTGGAAATAGAGAGGGTAGCCAAAATGACATCTTTTGAATCGAATGAAATTAATGCCGTTGAAGTGGATAATGTCGGGTTTGAAACTGTGGTATCACAGAGGGTATTAACCATCCCAGAAGCCAAGCGCGGTGTCTATACTCCTGTAGAGCTTGGTATTCGTATTACTAATAATACGCAAAGTTTTTTTTACTTTTCATCAAATTTTTACTCGTTGTTTCCAGAACTGATAGCACCAGATGGTCAAGTAATGCAGACAGGTATCAGCTGCGAGCGGCTTAACCCACCAATTGAATCTGATTATGTGCTGGTAGTACCAGGGGAAACAGTAACTTTTTCTCGTGATGCTTTTCTTTTTTGGATACAGAACCGTAAGAAAAAACGTGACCGAAAGTTAACTTTGAACATCCCTTTTCCATATCAAGACATTTATAGTTTTTGCCCACTGTATCCAGGTTTATATCAATTTCGCTTCAAGTATCGTCAATCTCGTGAAGGTATGGAGGAATATTATCACTGGATTGAACCAACAGTATTACAAACAATATTACAAAATCTCTGGACTGGAGAGGTACTAACTCCACTTGTGGAGATTCGCTTAGTAGAGTCATAAATTGAAGTCAGTAATGAAATGAAAGTTGACCTTTTTACCTCATTTCATCACAAAAACTGATAAGTATTTCAAACTAAGTAACTACAAGAATAACAAAAATGATTAAACAACAATATTTTCTAGCTTTTTTAGCAACAAACTTACTAGTAGCACTGACAAATCAGTCCGCTATGGGCTTTACTCTTAAGTCTGGAAATGGTGCCATCAATTATTACAATCCTACAGTGCCATACGTTATAGATGCTAATACCAGAGGTACAACTTTTTTGTCACCTAGATACGTTGCCCCTATTCAGTTAGGTGGGACAAGAGCTTTCCTCAATATGCTCAAGAATGATGTTAGGTGGCGAGGTTGGGATTTCATATCTTCCAAGAAAAACTTATATGGTAATTTTGAAATTTCTGATTACTATGGCTGCGGGTCTCAAACTAATTGTGCTAAACAAAGACCGAACGACACAATCCGAGGTGGAGTAGGAGCTTATATTGATATAAAGTATAATCCCAAGAAAACAGACCCAGAACCAGGACAAGGAAAAATCCATTGGATTCAACATATAGTTAACAACCATGCTTCATTTGATGAACACCAAAGCACTTCCAGTGAAGGTTTACACGGTGTTCCTTACGACGGAATAGATATTCGCCCATTTCAGAACGTTAACCCATATTATCCCGGTGGAACCGAATTTTCCTTCTATGACAGACCTTATAGACCTGATGCCAAAAACCCTCACACCTGGTTTGCTGAACTTTACTTAGTTGAGGAAACAGCAGAAAGAGAAGTAACAATTTACAACGGAATCAGATGGGGTTGGATAAACAAAGTATATCGTCGTAAAAATCCCTTACCCATACCTATACCTATACGCATACCTGAAATACCTAAATTTGAGCCAATACCTATTCCCATTCCTAAAATTACTGATCTAGTTTGTAACCCTGGTAGTGGTGGCGGTGGCTGTAATAGAACACAAACTGACGGCATATTTGATAACGACAGTATCGAAAATATAAATCAGGAAATTTCTTATTCCAACATTGATGAAACCAACTGGACTGAAGACTTTGATTTTGATATCAATGACCCAGACTGGATTGAAGAACAAGACCCATCAGTGCCTGAATTTGAGAATTGGGATTGGACTTCTGACGAAGAACCGATTCTTGACGAAAACCAGGAAGAAGATAATTCTGAATCTCCTGTCTCCGTACCCGAATCCACATCTGCACTAGGACTATTAGCACTTGGCGCATGGGGCATAATGAAGGCGATGAAAATTCGCCTTGAAAAATAACCGTGAACCATCTCTACACCCTGCTATTTTCCCTTAGCATCATTCTCATCAATCCAATCGGTGCAATGCGCGGGGAAATCTGGACTCAACCAAAAGTATTTGCCATTAGCCTTATTTGCATACTCAACTTTTTAATCCTCTGGGAAGACAGGGAACACCTGAAACTCCCCCAAAGTTGGAAAATTAACAGACTACTCTGGGAAATATTTTTGGGAATTGGATTGATTGCAACTCTCGCTAGTCCTTTCCCCTGGCGATCGCTATTTGGTCAAGAACAGATGGGCGACGGCTTGCTTTACTGGCTGCTCATCGCCATCTTCACTCTTAGCAATAACTTATTACTCAGACTACACCCAGAAATAGCCCGTTCTCAACTACAAGGTTTAGTCATTGGTGGGGTAATTGTTGCCCTCAGCATCTTCCCCCAAGCCATTGACTGGCGCATTGATTATACAGCCACAACAGGACAATTGATCCAGTCCAACATTCTGCGGAGTACCATTTTTCAAAATCAGCAACCAATCGGCTTGTATTCCCATCGCGGTCATGCTTCATTTGTATTAGCAGCAGTGGCAATTATGACACTTGTCGGTTGGCAATGGCGGTGGATAAGTACCAATTATGCCGCGATCGCTGGCATCTTAATTATCCCAGCTTTGCTGCTCACTCAAACCAGGGCGGGAATATTAGCCTTACTGGTAGCGACTATTTATCTATTAGGACACCAGTATTACAAACTGTTAGTCCCAGCAACCCTTGTGTGTCTGCTCATAATTGGCATCGCTACCAGTACTAGGCAGATCAATAATGCACCTTTGATCAGACAAATTACATCAGACCGAGTTTATCTATGGGAAATGGCCAACCGTGGAACTAGTCAGCGTCCCTTACTCGGATGGGGGATGAATGGTTTCGGCGCAGTTTATCCATATATGCGCTACGGGAGAACAATAGCTAAGGTTATTCGTTTGGGTGATTTTAGTTTCGATTACCAAGATAAAAACGGGCAGATTCAGACGGCACAACTACCTACAACAAAAGCACACAATTTAATTTTAGATACAACTTTATCCGTAGGTTTTCTAGGGATGGCATCTTATCTGGGGCTGTTAATATTATGTTTATGGCAGGTTATCAAATCACCTTGCCAGGGCATTGAGGCGATCGCGATCGCCTATCTCGCTTTTACTTTCACCTGGTTCGAGTGTGCCCAATATACTCATCTGGCTTGGTGGTCACTCAGTTTCTTTGGAGTCTCTCATTGTCTTGAAAAAACTGCATCTTAATCAGGTTGTAATCATCTGCTTATTGTTTCTGCTAGGCAACACCCAGTCTCAGCCAGAGTCACAATGGACACCAAAAATGTCAGCAGAGTTTCAGCAGCGTTCCCAAGAAGCAATTACTCAACTTGCAGGTAAAAACTATGGGAATACAGCCTTCGAGAACGAGAAGAGATCCTACCCCAGAGCGATGATGGACTTTCTTGCAGGTAATCGAGAAAAAGCGATCGCATTTCTGCAATCAGAAGACGCAGATGCCGAGAGAAATGCTCACACCTTGGGAATTGACTTTTACTCTGGTTTTACCCTCAAAGGTCAAGTCCGCAAATACTTCTATTTTGGCAAATATCTTGACCCAAACTATCGCCAGCGAATGAAGGAAGCGATGGGGATTTTGACTGAAAAAGACCCGCTCACACGTACCTTTCCCCAACCTCGCAAATTTTGGGAACAGTCAACCGATAACTGCAATACTTGGGTAGACTGCCGCAATACTGATAATTTAAGAGCAATGCGGGAAGTCGCTGTCTATTTGTTTGCTGAAGAAACTGGGAACGAAGAGACACGCAAAATATATAAAGAACGCATCCGCCGCAATGTTCGCACTCTCTACCAAATTGGACAAGGAGAATGGGATTCGGAAAACTACTTGGGACACGCTGTTACGACTTATGTAAATCTTTATGACTTTGCTCAAGATCAAGAAGTCAAGTCACTTGCTAAATCTGCACTGGATTGGTTTTTTACTTCCGGGGCGCTGAAGTATTGGCGGGGTGGATTTGGTGGGCCAAGTAAGCGCGATTATAGTCAGGGGAATTGTGTTTGGTGTTCCCTTGCTACCCATGAATTAGGGTTGTACTTTGGTGATTCACCCTTGGCAGATCCCAAGCCTGACTCCGATGAAGTCCACCTAATTACTAGCAGCTACCGTCCCCCTTTAGCTGTTGTGGCTTTGGCGCGTAAGGAATTCAAAAAACCTCTGGAACTGCTAAATTCTAAACCAACTTACGAAAACTGGAAACCCGGTGCAGACAAAGCACCTCAGTTTCACGAAACCCTCTATTTTGGTAATTCCTTTCAGCTTGGCACATTAGCTCAAGGTTCCGGTGGTGACTGGAATGGCTTTAAGTTGATGGCATTTAATCAAAAACGCGGGGTTGATTACTTTATTGGCTCAACAGGAACAGACCCTACTACAATATCTACTTCTTCTATTGGTGGTGATAACATTGCTCAGTACCGCAATTTAGTTATCTGGCTCAACGATAAACCAAAAACGCCGTTTCAATTTTTCTTGCCCAAGTCTGCCAAGTTGGAAACCCACAATGGTGTAACTTTTATCTTGTACGAAAAGACATGGTTGGCGTTGACACCAATTAATTTGCTCCTAGAGGGAATTAACTCAACAGCAACGCAGAAAATCCACTCCAGATATCCCGATGACCAAATTCTGACTGCGGTGGGGACTGGAAAAACAGTAACTGGATTTGCCCTAGAAGTCGGTGAACAGGAAACCTACGGCAGTTTGAGGCAGTTCCAGCAGTCTATAGTAAATAAGTCACTCTTAAACCTCAAGCAGGTTAATAGTGGAGTAGTTGAGTATCAAGGGGTTTTTGGTCAGGTAAAACTTCAATATCAGGGTTTGGGTTTACCAAAAGTTTGGCGCAATGGATACTACCACGACTGGCAAAAGCATTTTGCTGTTTACCAAAATGCTGATGGTAATCAAATCCCAATTTATTTAGGATGGAAGGAAGGTAAGCTTAGAGTCGAGGCGGGTGGGTATCAGTTCCAAAGTCAAAGCAGGTAACTAGGACTTACGCATTGACAGGAAAGACCAAGTATAGATGATTGCAAAAACCAGATCCGTCGTAGGGGCAATTCATGAATTGCCCCTACGTGTGTACCTCACATAAATGAGAACCGCTATATAAATTTTCCCACCCACCTACTTACTACACCGTTGATGCTTCTAGTAATGACTGACCGAGATAACCTCCTTCACCCTTGACACCAGGTAAAGCGAAGAAATATCCACCACCAATAGGGCGAATATACTCCTCCAAAGGTTCCCCACTTAAGCGATTTTGTACAGTCACAAAGCCCTTTTCCAAATCAGCCTGAAAACAGACAAACAACAAACCCATATCTAAATGTCCAGCTTTGTCAAAGCCGCGTGAATAGTTGAAACCACGCCGCAGAATCAAACCCAATTCTGATTTGCGGGGATTAGCAAGGCGGATATGAGCATCTAAAGGGATTTGTTGACCTTTGGGATCTTGGGCATAATTGGGAATATCTTTCTCGTGCTTCATTCCCAAGGGTGCGCCAGAGTCCTTACTGCGTCCAATAATCGTCTGTTGCTCCTGTAGTGGTGTCCGATCCCAGCGTTCGACTAAGTTACGAATTACCCGCACCACTTGATAGCTTCCCCCTGCTGTCCAAGCTGGTTCGCCGTTGTTTGGCTTTACCCAAACAATCCGGTTCATCAATTTATCATCGCTAGCATCTAAATTTGCTGTGCCATCTTTAAAACCAAGTAGATTTCGCACTGTGGTTTTGCCAAGCTTTTTATGAGTATTGGGTGGTAGAAATCCCTCTATTTGCCAACGCAGAGTTAGCAAGTCAGGCAGATTCTTAATAATATCCCGCAAAGCGTGGATATTCGCTTCTTCTGTGTTGGCACAAAATTGTAGCAGTATATCCCCATGACACAAATCGGGATCGAGTTGGTCATTGGAAAAACCTGGCATGGTGTTTAACCGCTTGGGTTTCAAGTTGCCAAGTCCAAAACGGTTATTGAAAAGCGACTCACCCACTGCTAGGGTGATGGTGAGATTATCGGGAACCACTACAGACCCAAGAATTCCCGAATCATTGGGTGGAAATTTGGGGTCGCGTAGCTTGGGTGTTCCCCCTGCCATGAGAAACTGAATGCGATCGCTCAAGGTTTGAAACAATCGCACCAAATCCGCTTTGGTTTTAGCTGTTGTGTCAAATGCCACCATCAGGGCAGAAGCTGGGACAGGGGTAATAATACCTGCTTGGTGAATCCCAAAAAATGGCACAGTTTCTTCAGATGGGTCTTCGGTAGTTTCCGAAAGACTGCGATAACCCAAACTGGTCAAAGCTGCTACTCCACCGGCTGCTGCCATGCCAATCAGCAAATCACGACGGCTGATCCGGGGAGTAATGCGTAAACTTGGTTGTTTGGAACTAGACATACTTTACTTTTCTGGAAATTATGCAAAAATTTAATTAACGCCTAAAGTGCCGCGCAGTTGAGACAAATCTTCCGAAAGAGCAGCGATCGCTGTTTTCATATCTTTCTTGTCTGCGTCACTCACCTTATCGTAGGTAGCAAAACCACCATCAGGGGTTTTATACTTAGCAAGTCCTTGATTAACTTTGGTAAAGTTAGCATCCACACGCGCTAGTAAATCTGGGTTGGCTTTTTGGATGACGGGACGCAATAACTCCACAATCTTTTGGGAACCGTCTACATTAGCGCTGAAGTCCCATAGGTCAGTATGGCTGTAACGGTCTTCTTCCCCAGAAATTTTGGTAGCAGCCACTTCTTCAATCAAGCCAGCAGCACCACCAACCATATTTTTCGGTTCAATGGTCAAGGTAGCAATACGCTTTTGTAGTTCCAGTCCATCTTTCTGTAGCTTTTCGGCAAAAGGTTTCATCCCTTTTGTAGTTTTGTCTTGGAATAAAGCTTTCTCTAGACGATGGTATCCAGTGAATTGCGGGTCGGCCTCTTTTTTTGCAAAGTCATCAGCACGGGAATCCATCGTTTTATCGAGGTCGGAGAACAATTCAGCTATTGGTTCTGCGCGTTCCCAGTGAACATGGGTAGAGGCATAGAGTTTCTGGGCTTTAGGAAGGTCGCCAGCAATCACGGCATCGGTGAAGGTCTTGTTGTCTGCCACCAGTTGGTCAACTTCTTTGGTGACGTAGACTTTATACTCTGCGATCGCACCGACTAATTTACCTCGATCTACAGTTCCTTTAGCTTGAGAGTCTCCAACTCCTGCTTTGACAGTGATTTTCCCTTTGGGATTGCTGCGTAAACCGCAAGCCATATCATATTCACCTGGTTCTAGATTGGTTTTGAGTTTTTGAACGAAGCCAGGAGCAATATTCTCCCGTTCCTCAATGACTTTCACCCCAGACAAAATCTCCCACTCTAAAGGTTGGCTGCTTTTATTGGTAAGCACAAAGCTGTTTTGCCCAGATGATACCGTTAGCTGATTGGGTTCGCAACCTTTATCTGTCACAGTCAAAGCAGTTTCGGCAGAATTGTTAGTAGAAGTATCGCTAGCTACTTTAGCTTCTGGAGAATTACTCCCCAAAGTATCGCTTGATTTATTCGATTCACATGCAGCTACTGTCAAGGCAATCAGACAGATAATTGTTGAGTGCTTTAAAAAATTTTTCATTGTTGTATTTATCCTAAAAATTATTGAACTAACTACTACAGCACAGCCAAAATGAACTACCCCGATCAAATATCTAAAACCCTTATGCAATCGTAATTACGAATTACGAATTACGAATGCCTTGCTGTAGGCTTCTGTCCAGCGTTATCCCCCAAGAAGAACAGCAACATGGTAGGAATTAGATAAGCACAATAGGCGATCGCCTCGCTCACAGTCGGGGCATCGTTATACCCAAAAAATCCCGCCAAAAGTGAACCTATAAACCCATTATTAGGAATTACTCCACTAGCATCGAATACCACTGTTTGCAGTAAATTCCACACCCCAGCTTCATGGAAAGCTCTCACCCCACTTGCTAAGAGTCCAGCAGCAACCAGGATAATAAAGGCTCCTGTCCATTTAAAAAATCGCCGCAGATTGATGCGAATACCACCTTGGTAAATACCTATACCGACGGCTACTGCTGCTGCATATCCAAATAATGCTCCCATTGGAGCTTGAATTCCCAAATTTTGCTGGAATGTTGCCAGTAGAAACACTACTGTTTCCAAACCTTCTCGCAGCACAGCAAAAAATGCCATCCCCACCAATGCTGTACCCCATTTATCCCCTGACTGAATGGCTGTTTCAATTTGAGACTGTAACTCGCCTTTCATAGAACGAGCAGCACGGCGCATCCAAAAAACCATCCAGGTGAGAACCCCAACTGCGACGATGGAAATTACTGCTGCAAATAATTCTTGTTCTTGTTGTGGAAAATCCTGGCTAGTTATTTGCAAAATAATTGCAGCTACTAGACAAAAAAAAGTCGCTAGTGCAATGCCAACCCACACTGACTTCATCAAATGGGTACGCCCAGTTTGCTTGAGATAACTGGCAATGATGCCCACGACAAGTGCAGCTTCAACGCCCTCTCGGAACATGATCAAGAAGGGAAAAAGCATGGATAACCTTATTAGTTATAATTACTATCAAATCATCATGAGAATAATAACTTACTTGAGAACATTTGTATACAACTGCAAGTTAAAAAATCTCTAAAATCCTGGAAGCATAAATTTCTCGTTGAATTTACAGCCTGTCAAACATTGCAGACTGTAAATTATGTCAATCTATAAAAGAACTCCTAAGCTAAAACACATCTAATTTGCATATTCAAATTTGCTCAATATCTTGTGGGGTGGGCATCTTGCCCGCCCTGATTATGCAACTTAAATGCCGATTAGCTTAGTACGCGGTTGGTTTAATAAAGATGTCGTAGGTGCAATATACAGCAGTATTTCTTTGCATGAAGTACAAAGCTACGGGTTTGGAGGCAGGAGGCAGGAGATAGAAACTCTTTATATCTGATGCGTGAGTCCTGCATTTTGTACCTAACTTACCTGCAATCTGCTGTATATTATTTGCAGCAATGCCTACCCGACTAACTTGACTTTCACCACTGTCCTGAATTATCTTCTTGTTGCAAACCTATCAACTGTCGCCGCTTCCAAGCATAGTGAAGAATATTAATTCCAAGTTCCTGGGCTGTACGAATAGTCAATCTGGGTAAATTCAAATCTCTATCCAGTCCCCAAGCTGTTGCTAAATCACCAATTACTAAAATAATTCCGCCACCAATTAACAATTTAATTTGCTGTTGATTAACCATTGGCAAGGCAGCAAACAAAAAAGGTTTTGTCCTTAAAGGATGACTCCGTTGCAATTCTTCTAAAGGTCTTAAAGGACTTTCTAACTGTTGTGCTAATGCTTGAGTACTCTCAATTAAAGCATTAGCATTTGTTGGTGCATCGACGAGAAGCACACCACCTAAATTTAAATAATTTTTGAGGGATTCAAATTCGAGACTATTTAAAGAAATTGCCTGTCCACCTGTTAGATAAAGTAGGTCATAATCTTGAATATTTTCTCCTAAAGAAACCTGACCTGGTTCATCAGACCCTCGTAAACTGGGATACAGGGGTTCTACTGCTTGTAACAAATACGAAAGGCTGAAAAAATTACGCGCACAATCAGGATCGCTATGAGTTGCCTGTGCCATACAAACAAGTGCTTGAGGACGCATTTGTGCCTGACGACGATAACGCAAATCAATATTGTTATATCCAGGAAAGAAAGCATCCGCAGGTTGGGTAATTTCAGTATTTCCTGGTTGCAGAAGTATGCGGCATATTTCTATTTCTGAACTGGCTGGTATAGAGTTTCTTTGGTCAATGCGATAGGTTTCTTGAACAATATCTCTTTGCTGTCCACGCCTCAATTCATCAGGGTCTACATAGCTAACTACTAAGTAGATCATGAGTGGTTCAGAACTTACTACTTCTATATCAATAGGAAAATCATAAGAAGTCGGTACAACAATTAGATTACCTGCTAAATCAATTGCAATACCAGGTTGAATTTGCACCCAACGTCCATCTCGATATCTAGCTTCTACAAGGCTAGGGGCTGTCACATCTCGCACGCCTAAACCGCAAACAATTCCTGGTTGGTTTAAACTTTGATATTGAGCATTTTGCCGATTCCGATGATAATCATGGGCTGTGCGCCAGCGTTCTGCATTGATTAGTAACCCGTCTGCGGCTTGCAGGCGTTCCAAGGATTTGATTGGTGGGGGTGGGAAAGGATGGGACATAGCGATTTTAGATTTTGGATTTTGGATTAAAAGTCTATTTTAGGAGTTTTAAACAATACTACCTATTCAAGATGTAAGGTGTGTTATGCCAAAGGCTAACGCACCTTTAATTATCGATGGTGCGTTACGCTAAAGCAACAACACACCCTACAATTTAATTTAAAATTATTTATTTAATTAGAAGGATTTTCAATAGATAATTCGTATGTGCAAAAAGCAGGTTTTTCTTGTTCTATAATTCTTTGGATAAGTTGCTCGTTAATGATGCCACTAGAAATATTTGAACGCAAACGAACTATAAAATGATATGGTTGTCCACCTGCTAAAACTGCATTTCCTAATTGGGCATCTCCTATGATAAAACTGGGGCCGAAAGGTTCTGTAATACTAATATGTTTATCAGCTTCATCAGGTAAATGTTCGTCTAGTGGTAAACCAGTATAAAGATGTAAATAAAGACGTAATCCTTTACGAGTTCCCCGCCAGCGATATAGTTCTACAGCCCGACGAATTAAACGCCGTTGTTGCTGGAGATCCCAAATAGAATCTACTTGCCAAGCAACCCAATGAGCCATAAAGGGTAGTAATGCTTGCGGTGCTGTCAAAGGATCGAGGTTTGCCCACATGACGTTGTAACTATCAACGATTGGTTGAAAAGCTTGCTCAAATATTTTCATGAAGCGACCAATAAAATCGACTTCTCGATACAAAATTGGCAAGAATTCCATGTAGGCGGTGTAGGGACGGATATATAAATCGAAATACTCGCTTCTCTCGATTTGTTCGTTATCCGTGCCTCGGTCTATATGTAAAGTAATTAGGCTGCGAAAATTGAGAGTTAATTTGTCTTTTTTTCCTGGAGAAATTGCTTCTTGGTCTTCAAAAAATGTGTCGGGAATTGAGAAGTAGAGAACAGCATCCATTTGTCCGCGAGGCGGTATTTCACTACCTTCTGTGCCAATTTGACACCATTGGGATGGAAAGTTTCCTTCAACGCTTAAGCTTACCCGCAAAGGACGTTGTTCTAAGTTTTGCACTTGCACAATCATCTCGCTGGGATGTCCAGGATGCAAGAGTAAAGTACGTCCACCTACATCCATATCCGCGTTTGCAAATCCTAAACCCGCCACAGGTAAAGCTTCGGGTATTTGCATTGGTGTTAATTGAATGCTTACAGCCGGACTAGAGCGACTTTGAACCATAGGATTAGGGATTGGGGGTGGGGGTAGAAGAGGCAGAGGGG
>NZ_NOLK01000060.1:0-48893 GCF_002245985.1 Nostoc sp. 'Peltigera membranacea cyanobiont' 232 | reverse complement strand
AATCCCCAATCCCCAATCCCCAATCCCCATTTTGCTATGACAGCATTCTCTACAAATTCCATTACATTGAACAATCCTGTTACAAACCCGTTTGACAATGGCATTATCCTGATTGTCGATGATGTGCCAAATAACTTGAAGGTGCTTTCAGACACCTTAGCAAATGCTGGTTTTGAAGTGGCGATCGCGACCAGTGGAGAAAGCGCTTTACAGCAACTAGAACATACTCCCGTGTCTTTGATTTTACTAGATGTGATGATGCCAGGGATGGATGGCTTTGAAACCTGCCAGCGCATCAAAGCCAATGCAAAAACCCGAAATATTCCGATTATTTTTATAACCGCCCTGTCGGAATCGGTAAATAAAGTCACTGGTTTTGAACTAGGAGCCATTGACTACATCACCAAACCCTTTCAACAGGGTGAAGTTTTAGCACGGGTGCGGACTCATTTAAAGCTTAATCAATTGAGCCAGTCTCTTGAAGCGAGAAATACAGAACTACAACAACTCACCCAGCAACTAGAGCAACGAGTCAGCGAACGAACCCAGGAATTATTTGCATCGATTGAAACCCTCAAACAAACTCAACAATTGATGCGTTTAGTGTTTGATACTATTCCATATTGGGTAGGGTGGAAAGATATCAATTCAGTTTATTTAGGTTGTAATCAAAGTTTGGCTGATATGCTGAAGTTGAGTTCTCCCGATGAGATTGTGGGTAAAACCGATTATGATTTAAACTTCAGCAAAGAAGAATGTGATTGGTTTTTGATGTGCGATCGCCGCGTCATCAAGTCTGAGCAAGCAGAATTTCATATCATAGATCGAGTTCTACGGGCGGATGGTCAGCAAGTTTGGTTGGATACGAGCAAGATGCCTCTACGCGATGTCAACGGTAATGTGTTCGGCATTTTATTCGTGACAAAAGACATTACAGAACGCCAGCAAGCTGAAGAAGAACTCAAACAACAAAAACAAAACCTAGAACAAGCACTCGCAGAACTTCAGCACACCCAAGTGCAATTGGTGCAAAGTGAAAAAATGTCGGCACTGGGAAACCTTGTTGCAGGGGTGGCACATGAAATTAACAACCCCGTTGGCTTTTTGGGTGGCAATATTCAACCCGCTTTGGATTACATCAAAGATATATTTGGGTTGGTGGATTTATATCAGCAGAAATATCCCAATCCTGATGCCGAAATTCAAGATGAGATCGAAGCAATTGACCTCGATTACATCCGTGAAGATTTACCTAAGTTAGTCGGTTCAATGCGAGAAGGTGTGAAGCGAATTCGAGATATTAGCACTTCTTTACGAACCTTCTCTCGTGCTGATAGCGATCGCCCGGTTGCTTGTAACATTCATGATGGCATTGAAAGCACTATTCTGATTCTCAAACATCGCCTGAAAGCTTCAGAATCTCGCCCAGAAATTCAAGTTATCAGAGAATATGGTCAGTTACCATTAGTAGAATGCTTTGCTGGTCAGTTAAATCAGGTATTTATAAACATCTTAGCAAATGCGATTGAGGCACTAGAAGAATCAAATATTGACCGCAGTTTTGAAGAGATCCAAACTAACCCTAATTGGATCGCAATTAGCACCCAAGTTAGTGACTCCAAACAGGTGATTATTAGTATTAAAGATAATGGTTTAGGGATGAGCGAAGAAATAAAACAAAAGGTTTTTGACCACTTATTTACTACGAAATCTGTCGGTAAAGGGACAGGATTAGGATTGGCAATCGCGCGACAAATCATCGTAGAAAAACATGGAGGTTCAATTACTGTAAATTCAACCCTGGGAAAAGGGACTGAGTTTGTATTAGAGTTCCCAATTATCAAAAATTAAACAAAAGTAATCTACTAATTCTACTTGAATATATACCAATCCTATTTGATTTTTGCCAGATAAAGAAAACCGAGTTTTTAATTTTGGATAAAGTTGAGCTAAGAGGTTTGACTACGCAAAACCTTCCCTCTCCGAATCGGAGAGGGATAGGCTTGAACTTTAGTTGAAGGCAGGCAGAGGTTTGTCGAAATTCCTAATATCATGTCCGGTTAATTAGTTATGATTCCCACATCTGTGCAAAAATCGGAAAATCCCCTTTTCCCCTGCCTCCCTGCAAGAACTGCGGTCTTCATAATAAGTCCTTAAACGGACATGATATAACTCCTAACTTTTAAACCTTTCCTGCCACAACCGAGTCTTTCTTCAAAAGTTCCACTGCTGCTTGATATTGCAGATCCGCTTCAGTACCAATCTGTTCGCGGTTAATTGGGTCTTGGGAAATCACTTTATCTGGCTTAATACCTAGTTTGTTAATATCCCGGTGTTGAGGAGTTTCATACTTAGCAATTGTGACTGCCAAGCCTGAACCATCTGATAATTCAAATAAAGATTGAATTAGACCCTTGCCAAAAGTGGTTTCACCTACCAACTGGGCACGACCGTTATCTTGGAGTGCGCCGGCCAGAATTTCACTAGCACTGGCAGTTCCTTGATTCACCAAAATCACCAGAGGATCGTTAGTCAAGGCTGGGCCCAAGGCTTCAAAACTACCTTGAATGCCTTGTCGATTTACTGTGTAGACGATAGTACCAGAGTCTAACCACAAACGAGCGATTTCAATTCCTGATTGCAATAACCCCCCAGGATTATTTCGTAAATCCAGAATGTAGGCAGCAGCACCTTTTTTTTCTAGACTAGAAATAGCGTGTGCCAATTCCGTTGAGGCGTTGGCATTGAATTGGGTGAGGCGTAGGTAGCCAATAGGCGTACCTTCAGTGGAAACACGCAATTTTGAAACCACAGGGTTAAGAGCAATGCGATCGCGTGTTAATCTAATTTCCGTTTCTGCCTCTCCGTCACGTTCAATGAGGAGAGTTACCAGGCTGCCACTAGGGCCCCGCATTTTAGTCGCAGCTTCATCTAGGGTAAGATTTTTTGTAGAAACGCCTTCAATTTTAAGAATGCGATCGCGTGGTCTAATTCCCGCTTTATCTGCTGGTGAACCCGCTATAGGAGCCACTACTTCCAACTTTCCAGTTTCAGGATTCAGGGCAATTTGCAATCCTACCCCAGTCAGTTCCCCAGAAGTATTGACCTGTAAACTGCGGTACTGTTCCGGGTCTAAAAAGCGGGTAAAAGGATCGTCAAGGCTCTTGAGCATCTTCCCAATTGCCGTATAACTGGCATTTGAGTCTGCCAGTGGCTTTTCTAGAACCTTTTGCCGCACATCCGCCCAGTTTTGATGATTAAACGTCTCATCTAGATAAGTGCGATTAACAATTCGCCAAACTTCCGAAACCAGCTTTTGTTGGCTAGTCATTGCCACCGCAGGCTGTGTGAGCGTACCAAACGCCAACCAAAACGCCATTAACAACGAAAATCCAACCCGAAAGACTTGTTTATTCATGAACCCCATTATCAATTCCACCTCAACCCAAATTGCCTAGAAATGCTCAGTTGCCCTGTTGTTGATGAAATCTATCTCTCGATTATGTTACTTTTTTTATAGAAGTGGTGCATTTCTCTCATCAAGTTGTTCAGTCAACTGATGGGTTGTATCCACTCACGAAAGGATAAAATCTACTTTGTGTCCACCATTTTCTATGCAGGGGCGTAAAGAGATCGCAATATATTCCTTCTTTACAGAGTGTAAAGTTTCTGAAGACTCTTAGCACGCCCAAAGCTGACAAGCAAACGAAAAAACTCGCCTTTACTAAAATCCCAAACTTGCTAATTGGGAGAGAAGTCATAAGAGGCGGCTGATGAAAAGTTCATAGACAATTCTGTTGCTACTCTAGTCTGCGGCAACCCCTTGGGTGAATCCGCAGGATGCCGAGGCTTGGAATCATCAGAATTTTAGCCGCCAATTTAGAACTTCGGGATTTATCAACCGCAACCGACTTTTAGGAACTTGAGATTGTATGGCCAACGTTTCCGACTGGTTTGAGGAACGCCTGGAGATTCAGGCACTCGCTGAAGACGTTACTAGCAAGTACGTCCCTCCCCACGTCAACATCTTCTACTGCCTGGGTGGTATTACCCTGGTTTGCTTTCTCATCCAGTTTGCCACTGGATTTGCCATGACGTTCTACTACAGGCCAACAGTCACTGAAGCTTTCTCTTCAGTGGAGTACATCATGAATGAAGTCAACTTCGGTTGGCTAATTCGCTCCATCCATCGCTGGTCTGCCAGCATGATGGTATTGATGATGATTTTGCACACCTTCCGGGTTTATCTGACTGGTGGTTTCAAAAAGCCCCGCGAACTGACCTGGATAAGTGGTGTGATCCTGGCTGTAATTACAGTTTCCTTTGGAGTCACCGGCTATTCCCTACCTTGGGATCAAGTTGGCTACTGGGCTGTGAAAATCGTTAGCGGCGTACCAGAAGCAATTCCCGTAGTTGGCGTTTTGATCTCCGACCTGCTGCGCGGCGGTTCCAGTGTTGGTCAAGCAACACTAACTCGTTACTACAGCGCCCACACCTTTGTGCTGCCTTGGTTGATTGCAGTCTTCATGCTGTTTCACTTCTTGATGATCCGCAAGCAAGGTATTTCCGGGCCTTTGTAATCTCAGTTATTAGTGAAAGGCAAGATTTGTCAGTTTTCAGATCGAGTTGTTTGTTCTAAACTTATGAAACACAATAAATTTAATTGCAGATAAGTTCCAACAAACAAACACTTGTATCTGAAGCCTAAAGCTGTAAACTCCCTCCAGGTGGCTGACGGTAAATCAACAAAATGCTCCTTCCCACCTGCTAGGGTTGCCTAGTAGCTGATAGCTTTCACAAATGCTTTAATTTAACTTAAGCAGGAGAGCATATTTCAAAATGGCAACACACAAAAAACCCGATCTGAGCGATCCTCAGTTAAGAGCAAAACTCGCTAAAGGCATGGGTCACAACTACTATGGTGAACCCGCTTGGCCTAATGACTTACTTTATGTCTTTCCAATCGTGATCATGGGTTCCTTTGCTGCAATTGTGGCTCTAGCTGTGCTAGATCCCGCCATGACCGGCGAACCAGCAAATCCTTTTGCTACACCATTGGAAATTTTGCCAGAGTGGTACTTGTATCCAGTCTTCCAAATTTTGCGATCGCTTCCTAACAAACTTTTAGGAGTGTTAGCAATGGGTTCGGTACCAGTAGGATTAATTCTCATTCCCTTTATTGAGAATGTCAACAAGTTCCAAAACCCTTTCCGCCGTCCAGTCGCAACCACAGTCTTCCTCTTTGGTACTCTTGTCACCCTGTGGCTAGGTATTGGTGCTGCCTTGCCATTGGATAAATCTTTGACCTTGGGACTATTCTAAATTAGTCACCACAAAGTGCTTTGACACCTGTGAGTTTCAAGAGTATATACAGATGTGCTTTTGAAAGAAATCTACAGGTGTCAATTTTAACGATATAGAATTCATTAATCCTAGCCTCTTCTCTACAAGAGGCTGAACCAACGAGTAATCAGCCAAAGGCCATTGGTGTAAACTTCAGGTAAAATGCTTGACTTAAACAAGCTTTTAGAGATTATCTTGTTCCCAGTCTTCGACTGAGAATGCCTAATAGGAAGGCTGCGCCTCAAGACTTGCGCTAAAGTCATCAAATATAAACATTTTTCACTTAATTAACGTAAGTTGCTAGTTACAATCCTCAAAATGCCAAAATCGTCGATATTTTGTATTTTGGTACACAAAATATCTGAATTTAAATTTTTCTATATCGGAGAAATTTGGCGAATAGTGCAAAATTTAATAACTAGCAACTTGGGTTTATTTGTATTTAAGTCACAGTTAATGTTTACTATAGTGCAGCAAGACCATCTGAAGGTTAAGAGCGAACTTAGTCTCCTAAACCAGGTGCAAGAATGGTTCGAGCAATTTTGTCTGCAACATTTGTCTCAACTTGGCTGGTCAAAAACCCAACTAGACCGGCTCAATTTAGCATTAGCAGAAGGCTTTACTAACGCTGTTCGTCACGCTCATCATGCCTTACCCCCAGAAACAACCATTGAGATTAACGTTTATCTATGGATTGACCGACTAGAGATTAGAATTTGGGATTATGGAAAACCTTTCGATCCTGATGCGATCGCAGAGCCAGCCCCAGGTACTCTACAAGTAGGTGGCTATGGATGGTTTCTCCTCCGGCGGTTGGCAGACCGGGTTGTATACGAACGTGGTGCAGATGGTAGAAATTGCCTGCTCATCGTCAAATACTCTGTAGAAACACAAAATTGACATCCTCCCGCCGCTAATCATGAGTCCCTGATATAGCAGGGGATTCCAAAGCTCCCTCTTTGGGCTTCCTCTTTCCACGAGTTGACTTGCTTGAAGGAGTTGCCTCACTCAAGTATTGGTCAGTCTCTCCAGAGGCGGGTCATTAGAAAGTCCCCACCCACTGGTTTTATATTCAACAGAACCATGTGTTTGTTCTTTTTTGAAACGTGGATATCCTTTCTTCCCTGGTTTAGATTTCTTGCAGTTATCAAAGAACCGAGCAATAGCAGACCACGCTCTTTCAGCGCTGGCTTGACGAGCCATCGAGTTGAGCTTTCTTGCCCATTCAAATTTTTGAGCAAGAGTCGCGCAGTAGGCAGAAAGCTCATATCTGCCAATACCTCTGTTATCCATCCAGTATCTGAGGCAAGCATTGCGAACAAAACGTGCAATATCAATCGCTTCATCAAGCAATTGCTCAAATATGTAGTTACTTGATTGATAAAAGTATACTTATTTTCAATGGTCTTTGACTTGGAGTAATATATTTTTTACGTAAAATTGCTTAGTGATGATGATTTTTTTGTAAAATCTCAAAAAATGTTTTTGTATAAAAATAATTAGTGAATACAGTAAACATAGCATTCGAGTTACACTAGATCCCTTGTTAAGATTTGTCAGCAGTGTTGAGAGCCTGAATTTTTGTTCTCCAACAAGTGCCATTAAGTGCTTAAAGAGATAGAGAGAATAGGGGACAAATATGACTAAGACAGCCCTAATTACAGGAATAACTGGTCAAGATGGCTACTATCTCAGCCATTTGCTCCTTAACCGTGGTTATCGAGTTGTAGGATTAGTACCTCCCCATCGACAACCTAATTTGACAAAGCTGGGAACACTGGCAAATCAGGTAGAAATTTTTACGGTTGACTTGAGGGATAATGCAGCGCTGTTGACCGCAGTTGAACAATTGCGTCCCCAAGAAATTTACAATTTGGCGGCTCCTAGTTTTGTCCCAGACTCCTGGAACGACCCATTGGGAACCCTAGATTTGATCACAGGTACGGCTACCAGACTTTTAGAAGCAGTGCGACAGGTAGGTTTATCTACCAGATTTTATCAAGCCAGCAGTTCAGAAATGTTTGGCGATGTATTTATTTCGCCACAAGACGAAGAAACGCCTTTTCGTCCCAAAAATCCCTATGCTGCGGCGAAGATGCACGCCCACTGGACAATGGTGCATCACAGACAGCGCTATGGACTATTTGCCTGTAGTGGGATTTTATATAACCATGAATCTCCTCTACGCGCACCCCAGTTTGTAACCCGAAAAGTTTCTTTGGCAGCCGCATCGATAAAATTGGGTTTAACTAACACCTTAGAAATGGGTAATTTAGATGCCAAACGCGATTGGGGCTTTGCTGGAGATTACGTAGAAGCAATGTGGCTGATGTTGCAAGTGGATGAACCTGAAGAATATGTGATTGGCACTGGAAAACTGCACAGTGTTAGAGATTTAGTTGCCACAGCCTTTGAGTCTGTCGGATTGGATTGGACGCACCATATAGTTTTAAATACCAGCTTATTGCGACAAGACGAGCATTTTCAATTAGTCGCCAACCCCACTAAAGCTAAAATAAACCTTGGCTGGGAACCCCAAGTCAGCTTTGAAGAACTTTTAGAAAAAATGGTAAAAACAGATTTAGAGCGGTTACAAAGCGGTGCGATCGCGCCCTTAACCCAAGTATAAATAACCTAATATTATGCACATCACTAAAGTGACAGAAAATCTAAAGGTAGGTGATAAAGTTAATCAAAGAACTAACCATGTCTTCGTGTTTTTAGAAATTTTTGCCCACGAGGGTGGTATCCAATCATATATAAAAGATATTTTCCGCGCCTATCTGGGATTGAGCCAAGTTTACAAGGCAGAAGTCTTTTTGCTGCGAGATAGCGCTGATAGATTAAATTTGTTTGAAGACGAGAACTTAAAATTTCATTACTTTAAAAATCAGTCTCCTCATTTGGGGAGACTGCAAATGGCAACAGCTTTACTTAAGTGTTTATTGCAAAATCGTCCGCAGCAAGTTTTCTGCGGTCACATTAACTTAGCAGTATTAATCCAAACCCTTTGTCAACCCTTGGGGATTCCTTACACCGTACTAACTTATGGCAAAGAAGTCTGGGAACCTCTGAAAAATCAAGAACGTCGCGCCCTGACATCAGCAGATAGAATTTGGACAATTAGTCGCTACAGCCGCCATCGCGCTTGTCTTGCCAATGGTCTAAACCCCAAAATGGTAGAAATGATGCCTTGTGCAATTGATGGGGATAAATTTACTCCTGGTTCCAAGCAGCCAGAATTAGTTCAGAAATATGGTTTCACTGGTTCTAAGGTGTTAATGACAGTAGCACGCTTATGGTCAGGGGATATTTACAAGGGTGTAGATGTCACGATTCGGGCCCTACCACAAATCGCTCAGGTTTTCCCAGAAGTGAAATATTTAGTAATCGGTCGCGGTGATGACCAACCGCGATTGGCACAGTTAGCTGCATATTTAGGTGTGAGCGATCGCGTCGTATTTGCTGGTTTCGTTGCCACAGAAGAATTAATGGAACATTACCGCCTTGCTGATGCCTATATCATGCCTTCACAAGAAGGCTTTGGCATTGTCTATCTAGAAGCAATGGCTTGTGGAGTGCCGGTGTTATCCGGTGATGACGATGGCTCGGCAGACCCCTTACAAGATGGTAAACTGGGATGGCGAGTACCACACCGCAGTCCTGATGCTGTAGCAGCAGCTTGTATAGAAATGCTTCAAGGGGATGACCAACGATGTAATGGAGAGTGGTTGCGAGAACAAGCGATCGCTCTGTTTGGCATAAATGCCTTCCAACAGCACTTGCAAAAAATGCTTCTATCCTCAGTCACCAAGTCAAAATGACAAATGACAAATGACAAGTGACCAATAACAAATGACTAAAATCGCTATCCTAGAAGGAGAGCAGGACTACATTTAAAAAATGAGCTTTAAGTCATTTCAATTGAATCTTTTAAATCTCCGGCCTTGGCTCACCTTCCTGGCAGTTGGTTGGTTGCTGGCATCACTGGGCTTGGGTTGGTTGGTTAATTCGTTGCTAATTATTGTCGGGTTGCTGTTTTTAGCACCCATTGTGGCTTTTTTTGGCTTTCGTTGGTGGCTGCAACGCAACTTGGTCGCTGACCAGTGTCCCGTCTGTGGATATGAATTTACGGGTTTAAATGACAGTCAGTTACAGTGTCCTAGCTGTGGGGAGTCGCTGTTAGTACAAAATAGTCATTTTCAGCGCTTCACACCAGAAGGCACAATTGATGTCACTGCTATTGAAGTTCCAGCCAAATCACTGGAAGATTAGTCATTTGTCATTTTTCTTTTACACAGTCGGGGCATGGACTGTTAAGTTAGCTCATGTCAGACAAGCTTTGCTTGCAATCACTAATTGAGCTTAGAATCCCCCGAATTTAACGAAGTGGATTCGGGGGAGGATGTCAAAAATGACTACTTATTTCTTTGTGAGATTGAGAGGGTGTAGTTAGACTGCTGCTGGGATAGTTCGCCCACATAGACCGAGTATTTTCCTGTTTTCCAGTAACCAGAAAGTTCTGGCTTGCCTCCAGAGTAGCTATCTGGCATTACACAAAAGCGCCCTCCGGGCCCGTCGATCAACAGCGTTGGCTTCCCTTGACTCTCTGCTGTTAATCGTAAATAAGGTAGTGACTCTGTAACCTGGATAACTTGACTAGGTTCAGTGGTAATATTGCCACAATTACTTTTGACAGTTCCCCCAGACTTTCCGTTTAAAACTAGTGGATCTGGTTGGGAATTCCGATTAATTTGGACTGTTGGTGTCTGTGCCAAATTAGCCTCAGTGAAAACCAAACTCATCGCCAAAGCTGTGGGAACAATTGCAAGTAGCCGAAGCGTTTTCATTTTAATTAATGCTCCAGATTTTTTTAGAGCAATATTGTTATACAGTCTAATTTTATAGACGACAGCAATCCGCCTTGGTTCCAAAAGCTACCGTATAACCTAATACCATTAACTTTAAGATTGTTTGGGAAGATGCAATCTGGAGATGCTGCAAAACAACATCTCCAGATCAGTCATGCAAATTACCTCATCTATAATGATTAGTGGCGATCGCTTGTCCACCAAAATATTTAACCACCAGTATAATAAGCATCATTTAAGAAACCTTTTTTTGACATTTTAAAGACGTAAAAATACTTAAAAAAGTAGATCGATTAGCAGACAACAACAAAAAAACATAATTTTTACCTTTCATAAAGGTATTGCACACACAGACATTAGCTAAAATCACTAAGACAACCACCAAAAATAGAATTTAGTTGGTCTGTTTTCCAATAAGTGTGCTAACTGAGGTAGAAAAGATTGATGAATCCTCAACCAGAAGAAGACTTACAGCGTCGTCTCGATAAGCTAGAGGCAGAGATTAATTCCCCACCTGGGGTTGTATCTCAACCACAAGGACAAAAACAGATGCCTCAGTCTATTTTTGCCAACTTGAACTTGCAACTGGAGCGATTTCAGATTTGGTTCAACGGCTTATCTGGGACAAAAAAGCTGGTAGTTTCGGGTGTGGCGGTGCTAGTAGGCTTGGCGATGCTGCAAGCAGTGTTTAAACTGGTTGCATCTGTAATCACTCTGGCACTTTTGGCAGCGTTAGTGTATGTTGGATACAAATTTTTTGTGTCTAGTAGCTTTCAACGTAAGCAATAAGTTGATATGCATTTACTTGGCAATCTGCCCGGAGTTATAAGAGTCAGGAGCCATAATACAAAAGGCTCCTGACTTATGACTCCTAAATTCTATTTCAATATGCTTTTCTTTTTGCCCATTAGCTGAGTCTATTTTAATTGTGCCGATCGCGGCGTAGAAATAATATCAAAGGGAATTATTCGATGACATCACCAATTGTTAGAAGAAGTAGTAATCAATCTGGTCAGTCCAAAGAACCGGAAAGAGCCAGTTCGCTGTTACTAGCAAGTAGGCGTTTTGCAGCTTGGGCGGCTGAAATCACACTAGTGGTTGCCAGTGGGTTGATTCCCTTCGGCATTGGTGTCTACGCCAATTCTAGAAGCGATCTGAACCGAGTGCCGCTTAACCCCGTGCTGGTAGTTACGGAAAGAGCGATCGCTCGTCCCTTGGCTCTGCCTGTGAGCTATGGCATCCGTAACGTAGCATGGCCAACTAATATTTTGTGGACAATCGCTCTGTTAGCGCCTGTAACTCTCTCATGGTGGCAATTGTATTTACTGGCTAAAACTGGTAATACAATTCCGAAACGTTGGTTCAAAGTGCGGGTTGTCAACGAGCAAGGAAAATCGCCCGGATTGGGGGCAGTTGTCATTAGAGAAGGAGTTGGACGTTGGACTGTACCTATCTCCATCGCCTATCTGCTGTGGCGCTACAGCTTTGCTTTTCCAAATTTAGGATTATTCACATTTTTGTCTTTATTAATGATTGTCGGTGAAGGGATAGGTTTACCGTCACGTCGGGGTCGTCGCGCCCTGCACGATCGACTTGCAGGCACTTATACAATAGATACAACTCGTCCCTTACCATCTTCACTCTTAGCTAGCAAAAGACAAGCCCAGTCTGCTGGCGGTAATGATGAAGCAGAAGAATGGCCAGAGGGAGAAGAATTAGCGGCAGATGAAATCAACCAATCACCTAACCTGTGGCGGCGGATACAGCAAAATCCCAATCTGACTTTGTTTGGGGTAGGGCTGACGAGTATGACTGCTGTGTTGGCAACTTTAATTGGCACTCAAGTTTATATCCAAATTCAACAATCTCAGCGAGCAACTAAGCAAATCAACAGCCAACAGTTCCTCGAACTCGTCAAACAATTGAGTCCCAACTCTGGGGCGACTAATGAGCAACGCCAAAGTGCAATTCTGGCTATGGGTGGTCTTAACGATCCACAATCCATCAAATTTCTCGCGGATTTATTGGTTAGCGAAACCAACCCCAGCCTCCTCGATACAATTCAACAAGCTTTGACAACTGTCGGGCCCCAAGCTATCCCCGAATTAAAAAATAAGAATCAGTTTTTAGTGGGTGAACTGGAATCTGTGGGTAGCACTGCAACCCAAGAACGGGATTTGCGGCAAGGGCGGCTACAAAGAAACCAGAGAACGATCAACAAAATTCTCTCTGTTTATAGCGGGAAAATGGAGGGCGTTGACCTTAGTAGCACCCAATTAGGTCAAAGCGGTACTCCAGGAAGTTCGTTCTTCAACTTGGTATTAGACAACCTTGATTTATCTGGAGTTAAATTTAAATCTGCAAATCTTAACCAAGCCAGCTTTAAGGGTAGCCGCTTTCGGGGTGCGGGTGAAGATGGACGCTGGGATACCTACGATGATGTGATGGCTGATTTAAGCCAAGCTCAGTTGCAGCAAGCCAATCTTACTGATGCTAACCTTAGTCGCGTCTTGATGAACCGGATCGATTTGAGCCGCGCCACTCTCAACAGAGCCAACTTATCCAACGCGCGTCTATATGACGCTAAACTTAACAGCACCCAACTAGTAGGAGCCGATCTGCGAAACGCAGTTTTAGAAAGAGCTAGCTTAACTGGGGCTGATTTAGGCGATGCTAAATTGAACGAAGCCAATCTGTACGCTGCCCGTTTAGGTCGCGTCACTGCTATCGGAACGCAATTATCCTTTGCCAACTTAACTAACACCGATTGGCAAGGGGCAGATTTATCAGGAGCCTATTTGGATCGTGCTAATCTCAGCAATGCTAACCTGAGCGCCACTCGTCTAGCTGGTGCTGTTTTGCGTTCTGCCCAGATGGAAAACGTTAACTTACAAAATGCTGACTTAAGTCTTGCAGATTTACGGGGAGCAAATGTGGCAGGAGCAGATTTTAAGGGGGCAATTCTCGCCCCTAGCAAAGAAGATCCAGCAGATCAATTTGTCAAAACCCCAGATTTAGGCTCAGTATCTGCCGTAGTCCAAGGGGTTGATTTTTCTCAAGCGAAAAATTTAGATGCCAAGCAATTAGCGTACATTTGTACTCAAGGAGGCATTCATCCTCGTTGCCCGTAGAATGGAGGGAAGCAGGGAGCAGGGGGCAGGGAGAGCAGGGGAAGCAGGGGGAGACAAGGGAAGAATAATACCAATGCCCAATGCCCAATGCCCAATGCCCAATAACAAAATGGTGTGAGGAGTCAGTTATGAAGTATATTCCATATTTGGTTTCAGTTTTGGGGGCTGGCTTGGTTTTGAGTCTGGCGACTACGAAACCAGCACAAGCTCAAGTAGCTTATGGCAGTTATATAGGTATAGGCCCCAGTGTTGGTTTTACTGATGGTATCCAATTTGGGGGAGTAATAGCTGGGCGCTACAAGCTTTTGGAAGCACCGCTTTCACTGCGTGCCCAAGTATTAATAGGTAATAATACAGCAGTTGTGCCAACGGTTTCTTACGATATTCCCCTTAACTGGCAAGCCGATGCCTACCTTGGTGCTGGGTTAGTGTTGGCTGGTGGTGGTGGTTCTTCTCCTGTGGGCGACAAAATCAGTTTTGCTTTACAACCGGGCATTGATTATATGATCCCAAATAGCAATACTGTCCTTTTTGGTAATGCCATCATCGCTTTTGATGCCTACCGTGATAGCGGTGGTACAGCTATCTCTGTACAAGGTGGTGTTGGTTTTAGATTTTAATGGGCAAATAAAAACCCTGCTGCGATCGCTATCTCTAAGAAGCGTTAAACTTCATTGCAAATTAAGAAGTTAGTCCAAACAACATGATAATTTTTTGTCATGAAGAGAAATAGCACAGGATTAACACAGGAGAACACAGTGGCAATGGAATCAAATTTATTAACAGATGCGGGCGCAGATGAAGTGAATCAAGATTTCAGTGAATATGTCGCCAATCTGCAACTTCACATGACTCTGCAAGCTCGCAATCTTGTTCCATCCCTGAAGCAAACACTGGTAGATAGTCGTCAGCAATTACTCCATCAAAGCCAAGCCAACTTTGAAAAGCTAGTTTCTCGACAAGGGCTGTAAATATATACAAATTTTAATCAAAATTCCAATAAAATAAAGGCAGATGTTGTTGGGTTAACGTCAATGGTGTTCTCACAAGGTCTGCTTTTTCTGCTTTTTTAAGTATCAAATTACTCAAAATCACACTTTTGACGCACTAGTAAATGGCAGAAAGCAGTTAATATTATTGCAGCAGTTCCTTTGAAGAGCAGTTAGTTAAGGCTAAATAGCGGCTCGAATAAAAATGACTTCATTACTTCCCAGAAACCTCAGCGTTGTTATCCGACCAGTCCAATACCGGGATCTGGACGGGATTGAGCGCATAACTCAAGAGTCATTCGCAGCCCTTACTCCCCAAGGAGCAAGTTTTGCCATCAGCCAGATGCTCATGCTGCGTCGCTGGTATGGATTACTCAAGTTTTTGAGTTGGTTTCCTAACCCGCTTCAGTATCGCCTCTGTGCTTATGTTGCAGAGCAAGGGCGGATGCTTTTAGGAATGATTCAAGTATCACCATTTAACCGGACACGCAGTACTTGGCGCATCGATCGAGTGCTGTTAGAGCGTGGTGTCGATAAACAAGGAATTGGCTCGCAACTTTTGCGTCATTGCTTTGAATCGATTTTGGAAGCTCGCACTTGGCTACTGGAAGTCAACATCAATGACATAGAGGCGCTGGCACTATATCGACAAAATGGATTTCAGCGTCTGGCAGAAATGACATATTGGGAAATTGGGCCAGAATTACTGGCTGAATTGGCACAAGCAGAGCCAGATTTACCCAATCTTTTGCCAGTGAGTAATGCTGATGCCCAGTTGCTATACCAACTAGATACGGCATCTATGCCACCTTTGGTACGCCAGGTTTTTGACCGCAATACCCGCGACTTTAAAACCAGTTTGTTTGGCGCTTTAACTGATGCTGTGAAGCAATGGCTGACCAAAACAGAAGTAGTGAGTGGTTACGTATTTGAACCCCAACGCAAAGCTGCGATCGGCTATTTTCAGGTGCAACTTGACCGGAAGGGGGAAGTTCCCCACTCTGCAACGCTGACAGTTCATCCTGCTTACACCTGGCTCTATCCAGAATTGCTATCTCAACTGGCTCGGATTGCCCAAGATTTTCCTCAGCAAGGGTTACAACTAGCCTCCTCAGACTATCAGGCGGAGCGAGAAGAGTATTTGGAAAGAATTGGCGCAAAGCGCATAAAACATACATTAGTTATGTCTCGCTCGGTGTGGCACAAGCTACGGGAGTCTAAATTCGTCTCCTTAGAAGGAATTCAGTGGACTGATATGCTGCAAGGGTTACAGCCGGCACGTAAACCCATACCCGGTGGGATGTCATGGATACAACCAGGAAAGCTACCATCCTCAGATAAACCACTGCCAATCAAGTCAGAACCAATTAACTTTTCGGTAAAAAACCCTAGTATAGAAGTATCGCCGATTCCTGAATCAGTAGATGCAGAACAGGAGGATTAATGAGATCCCAGGAGCAGCCAAAACCCTTTATTTCAGCTTTGGGACTAGATTTCGGTCGCAAGCGCATTGGTGTGGCTGGGTGCGATCGCACGGGTTTAATTGCGACTGGGATCACCACAATTGAGCGCACATCTTTTCAGCAAGATGTCGAGCAAATCCGGCAAATAGTTAATGAACGTGAGGTGCAAATCCTAGTAATGGGCTTACCTTATTCAATGGATGGCTCAATAGGATTTCAGGCGCGTCAAGTTCAGAAATTTACTACAAGACTTACTAAAGCACTAGAATTGCCTGTGGAATATGTGGATGAGCGATTAACTTCATTTCAAGCAGAGCAACTGCTGATCGCTGAGAACCGCTCCCCATCACGCCATAAAGGTTTGATTGACCGCAAGGCAGCCGCTTTAATATTGCAACAATGGCTGGATGTTAAGCGGGCTAGTTCCCACAGTTCGGTGGCAGCTATTGAATATTGATACCTTTTAACATGATATTCTGAAAACGATTAGCCAGCAGTTGTATCTACGTATAAAGCTATTTGCTTGACATAATATGTCATTAATGTAGTTAAGCGATTTCCAAAGTTGCTGGTATTTATTAAATTTTTACATTTCGGCTATGTTTTCCCCTCCATTTCCTGAAGAAAATGATAACGCTCATGCGGGTTCCATCACTTTAACCGATGACAAAGGGCGATCGCTCGAATGTTATATAGAGCATTCCCTTGAGGTAGATGGACAAGAATACGTTTTGCTTCTTCCTGTAGACTCACCTGTAGAGATTTTTTCTTGGGAAGGTGACGATGAGGAAGAAGAAGCGGTTCTGGTAGAAGACGACAACATCATTGAGCAAATTTTTGCCACTGCTCAAGCTGTACTATCTGAGCAGAATCTGATATTGAAGAACACAGCTTATGCTTTGACAGTTGCAGGTGATTTACCGCCTGTTGAAGAATCAGAACTCTTTACCTTAGAAATTGAAGACGAAGAGGCAGATTTAGATCCAGAGCAATTACAGCTACTCGCTAGCTTCTATGATGAAGATCAGGAGTATGCAATTTATACACCCCTCGATCCCCTGTTATTTTTTGCACGAATAGCAAAAACAGGTGAACCTGAATTACTCTCTCCAGAGGAATTTCGCCAAGTGCAGCCTCTGTTAGAGGAACATCTTTTTAATGAAGTAGAATAAAATTTAAAATTCAAAATGTTACATTTTCATTTTGAATTTTTATTTTAATCAAAATCTACTTAAACCCTTTACCATGTCCCATTAAATGTGGAAGCAATGAAACATTTGGGAGAATTTGTATTGTTTAATATTCTGAAAAAAGCATAGAATTTTGTAGTGTTGGCTGCGATTGCCCGACTCAAGGCTACTGCTAAAAAGCAGTAATTTTTACGATATCCAAATTGAGCGTTAGCCTTTGAAAACGATGTCGTACAGTGACAGCAGAATCTCCACCACAATCAGAATCACCACATACCACTCTACTCGCTGGCTACTGCTATGCTGCATAAACTCCAGGACTGTTTGTGCGGTTTGGGTAATTAGCTCTAGTTTGCGTTCCAAAGCATTATGACGCTCACGGATTTCGTATTCATCCTCTAAGCGGAGATATAAGTTTTCTAGCTGTGGGGACTCCCAGAGCAACTCCGGCTTATCAATAATCTCTACTCGACCTACAATCTTATGTTGAACTAACAGCGCAGTCCCAAGTTGACGCAGTAATTCCCTACTCTGCTTTCTTCCTCTGTTTTCGCGCTGGAGACTAGCTGCAAATGGTTTAATTTGACCGAATACACTCGCTAGGCTAGTTTCATAATGAGACAGTACAACACTCTTAGCAAGGATATCAGCCACTATCTGCAACCGTTCTACACTAAATTCATGCAGCAAAATTTTTCCTTCCCTAACTCTTTCACTCTCCGCAATGTTGAGATGAACTTCCACTTCTTCTGTTTCTGGGTCGGCAAAAGAGTCACTAACTTGAGAGGATAGTTTGGTCAAGAAGGCTGCCTTTTCTACAGGCTCAAGATTAAACAAGACAACTGCACCATAGTCCAGCAGCACCACACAGCCGTGTTCACCGACTGTAACCATTAGTGGCATAGTCGCCAAACAAACGTAATTCTCCAACGTCTGTAAGTGAATATCCTCACCAAGGAATAGGGCCTGCGCTCTAAATTTATCTCTGTCATTAAAAAGGAGTTTTTGCATTATCGCCCTATTTGCTTTTCTGTCTGCTGCTCTGCGAGGGTAGCGATAGTAACCAATGCCTGTTATCGGAGATCGCTACAATCTCAGCTTACCAATAAACTTATCTAGCACTGCCGAAAGTGCATTTGTATTTTGACCCTGTACTGGTAAAGAATGTTTTCCCAACAATTTGGATAAAGCAAATCCCTAATCAAACCATAAATGTTGAATTTTGACAATCTTGGGAAATGAATTTATAATCACCAGCCAATAAATATACTTTAATTTTTTGCCACAATATTAACATATATGTGTTTGCTCGATCGTGTTTTATTTAATATTCAAAACTTCTCTTTACCAGTTTATAATACAACTAATTTCAAGCGTTGACAGGGAAATTATAAATTTATATTTAACGGTAATGTTAGCAGCACAATTATTTAATTAACAGGAAGTAAATGAAATTAAGAAAAATTATGGTGAGGTAATAACCGACAATATTTGAATTTTTTTTTAAATTAGAAGCAAACGATATATTTATTGATTTGAATAGTTTTTACATCAAAGAAATATAAAATATTTTAGGGATTTTATCTCAAAATGTTCAGGGAGATATTCCAGTATGGAGTTAGACTAACTAAACTATATTGGGTTATGCTCATTTGTCTGAGCTATTAAATTTGACTGTTGACTATGGCCTGGAACAATCTTTTGCAACCTGATTTGATTTTAGAAGGTTCAGTATTGAACCTAACACCAGATATTATCCAAAAATACGGACTGAAGGGGCTGGTATTGGATGTAGATGAAACTTTAGTACCCTTTACAGTAGGGATGGCTTCGCCAGAACTCCGAGAGTGGGTAGAGCAAATTCGCGCCTGTACTGCATTGTGTTTGGTGAGTAACAACCTGAGTGAAGCAAGAATTGGGGGAATTGCGCGATCGCTCAATTTACCTTACTATTTGGGTGCTGCCAAGCCTTCTCGACGCAAAATTAGGGCAGCAGTCAGGACAATGGATCTACCAGTGCATCAAGTGGGGATGGTAGGCGATCGCTTATTTACCGATGTCATAGCTGGTAATCGTCTGGGGATGTTTACCATTTTAGTTGAACCCATTGTCCATGCCGACGCAGCTTTGCGTTCTCATCCCATCCGCAACTTTGAAGTTTGGGTATCCGAAATTTTGGGAGCCTCTATTACCCCTAAGAAAAGCAAGATTCACAAAACTTGAAAAATCGTCAGGAAAGTAAATCTAAAGAAATGGTTAAGGAATCTTACTGGAAGCCAAAAATCGGGGATCATAAGTATTAATAACATGGGGTCAGCCAAATAAAGACCCTAACTCATACTAAGTAAATATACACCCGTAAAGCGTCAACCTTCACTATAGAGGGATTGGCGCTTTACAATTTCTTTGGTCATTTGTCATTGGTCATTTGTCATTGGTCATTTGTCATTTGTCATTTGTCATTTGTCATTTGTCATTAGGAATAAGAATTAAATAACATACAATTTATGTCTGGGCCTTACCTCACCCTCAATCCCTCTCCTTATAAAGGAGAGGGAAGCTAGATACGGAATGAAGTTTTGCATTTTATTTAATCCACGTTCCTTAGTTATTAATACTTTGCCTTTTTTGCCTGCCAATGACTACTGACTACTGACCAATGACCAATGACTAATGACTAATGACCAATGACTAAAACAATTGTTGTCAAAATCGGTACTTCTAGCCTAACTCAACCAGAAACGGGACAATTAGCACTTTCGACGATCGCTACTTTGGCAGAAACACTCTGCCATTTGAGAAGCCAAGGACATCGGGTAATTTTGGTTTCTTCTGGGGCTGTGGGCGTGGGTTGTGCGCGGTTGGGCTTAACTGAACGTCCGAAAGCGATCGCACTCAAACAAGCTGTAGCAGCAGTTGGACAAGGTAGGTTAATCCGTATATATGATGATTTATTTACTACGCTGCAACAAGCGATCGCTCAAGTATTATTGACTCGCAGCGACTTGGTACAACGTAGCCGCTATCTCAACGCCTACAACACCTTTCAGGAATTACTAGGACTGGGAGTGATCCCCATAGTCAATGAAAATGATACTGTAGCAACAGACGAACTAAAATTTGGTGATAATGATACCCTTTCGGCATTGGTTGCTAGCTTAGTAGAAGCAGATTGGTTATTTTTGCTTACCGATGTCGATCGCCTCTACTCAGCCGATCCCCGTTCCGTGCCAGATGCTCGACCGATCGCTTTAGTTAGTAGCATTAAAGAATTAGCCGAATTACAAATACAAACAGGTTCCCAAGGTTCTCAGTGGGGGACTGGGGGGATGCTGACAAAAATTTCGGCGGCAAGAATTGCGATCGCTGCGGGAGTGCGGACTGTAATTACTCAAGGGCGATTTCCCCGGAATATCGAAAAAATTATTCAAGGTGAACTGATTGGGACGCATTTTGAACCGCAACCTGAACCAACTTCAGCGCGTAAACGTTGGATAGCTTACGGACTTTTACCTGCGGGTAAATTGTATTTAGATGAAGGTGCGATCGCGGCAATTTCTTTAGGGGGAAAATCGTTATTAGCTGCTGGGATTAAAGCAGTAGAAGGAGAGTTTGACACACAAGATGCGGTGCAATTGTGTGATAGCAACAGTAACGAAATTGCTAGAGGACTTGTGAATTACAACAGCAACGATCTGCAAAAAATTCGTGGCTGTCATTCACGAGAAATTCCCACAATTTTAGGCTATGCCGGTGTGGAAACAGTAATTCACCGAGATAATTTAGTTTTGACTTAAAATGTAAATAAGATAAATTTCATAAGTACTAACTGGGAGAGTAAGAAATATTATGACTCAAACGTTAGAAAATGCTATTAACTTACCAGAAGAACAACGCTTTTTCCGGCATGGATTAACTTGGGAACAGTTTAAAACGATTCAAGCCAGCTTTGAAAATGTACCAGGTGTGCGGCTGTTTTATTGTGATGGAGTCTTAGAAATAGTGACAATTGGTAAGCCTCATGAGGTAATTAAGTGTTTACTTGCTGCACTACTAATTACTTACTTTGAAGTCAAAGCGTATTGAATTTTTCCCTAGTGGGAGTTTTAGCCAGATTATTCCCAATATACTAGAATATCAAGCAGATTTATCTTATTGCTTTGGAATCGACAAACCTGTACCAGACCTGTGTATTGAAGTAGTTATTACTAGCGGTAGTCCCATAAAGTTACAGAAGTACAAATTAATGGGAGTCCCAGAAGTTTGGTTTTGGGAAGATGGCACAATTGAAGTTTACTGCTTACGAGAACAAGAATATGAGAAAGTTGTTAAAAGTGAGTTATTTCCAGAATTAGATTTATCTCTACTCAATCGTTGTCTTTTATTATCTTCTCCTTTAGAAGCCGTTAGAGAATTTCGCCAAGCTATTCAGAAATAATATTAGGTGGAAACAAAAGAAAACATTTGAATATCGATCGTGATGTTAATTTTGACCGTGAAACTTATAATTAAAGAAAACAACAATCAAATCTGTCCAAAGATGGCTAACCAAAAGCTAACGTTAGAAATTCCAGAATCCCTGTTTGAGCAATTGCATCATCTTGCTAAGTTAACTGGTCAATCTATAGAATCTTTAGCGTTGCAAAGCATTACGAGCAACTTACCTTGCTTAAGCGAAAAAATACATGATCTGGATGAACTACTGTCACAAGTAACACCCGATAATTTACATAGTGAAATTGACAGTGGAAAGCCTGTAGGTCATGAAATATTCTGATTCTGAATTGTACATACCAAAACAGGGTGATATTATTTGGATAAATTTTACGCCTCAAATCGGACGTGAGCAAGCAGGTAGGCGTCCTGCTCTTGTCATCTCATCACTTCAATATAATCGTCGAGTTCGACTGGTCTTAGTATGTCCGATTACTACGAAAGTCAAGGGATATCCCTTTGAAGTAACTGTTTCAGAAGGTTTACCAGTATCAGGAGTAGTGCTGGCAGATCAGGTGAAGTCTTTCGATTGGCAAGAAAGAAAAGCTGAGTTTGTTTGCAAAGCACCAGATGAAGTCACAGTTGAGGTAATTACTCTACTAAAAACTTTAATGCCTCTACCATAATTAGATGTTGGTAGAGTTGATCGGCTTCGACCTCAAAGCAAATATCAAATTAACATAGAAGCGATCGCCACACCACCCCACAAAGGCGCATCATCACCCAGCACCGCCGGCACAATTTCAAAATCAACCTCCGGTAAAGCCGTCTCCCGCGCCACCCGACGCACCACCCGCCAAAAATCCTCACCCGCCTTCGTCACACCACCTCCCAACACAAAGCGCTGCGGATTCATCAAATTCGCCACATTGCCAATACCCACACCCAGCGCCCAAGCAGCCTTATGCAAAACTTCCTTAGCCAAATCATCCCCAGCAGCCGCCGCTTCACCTACCAACTGTCCCGTCAGTAACCTTAAATCATTCCCCACCAAACCTCTCAACACCTCTCCTCCTTGGCGTACTTGGCGACTTGGCGGTACCCTCCGGGAAGCCGCTAGTGCGTCTACGTTCTCCAAAATTTCCCTAACACTTTGCGCCATATAAGGCCCCGAAGCCAAACGTTCCACACATCCCCGCTTCCCACACAAACAAACTGGCCCAGCTGGATCTACAACAATATGCCCGATTTCCCCAGCCATTCCACCAGCCCCCCGCCAAGGCTGCCCATTGAGTATCCAACCACCACCCACGCCAGTGCTGACAGTTATATAAAACAGGCTATCGTATCCCTGTCCCGCCCCAAAGCGATGTTCACCCAAAGCAGCAACATTGGCATCATTATCTACACCAACACTCACACCAAACTCATCCTCCAACAACCCTTTGAGAGGAATATTTTCCCATCCAGCCACATGATGAGATAGTCGCACCGTCCCCGTGGAAGCATCAACCGGGCCGCCAAAGCTGACACCGATCGCAGCAGGTTTTGCATCTTCTAACAGCGAGTAAATGAGCGATCGCATAATTTCCAAATCAGTGCTAGCATTTCCATTCGCTGGCGAGAGACGACGTTCATAACGCAACCACTTTCTCGAACCGATATTTACCAATGCTGCTGCTAGCTTAGTTCCGCCAAAATCGAGAGCTAAAATTAATGTCATTCACTCACCTTTTCTTGAGTTCAACACTTCGTCAATAAACTGTTGCAATCGTTCATAATGTGAGCCTTTCCAATAAATGCGATCGCAGTCTTGACAAAGCTGGAATTGATCGTGCGATCGCACGTTTTCTGGCACTTGCTCAATAATCGATTGCTTATCTACAGATTCTAATAATCCATTGCAACGCAAACACCGTTTAAATGGTGCAATTAATTTAAATAAGTCGAAGCGTTGGAGTACTTCGATGATTTGTTGTTGAGGGTTAGTATTTCTAACATAATACCCGTGCGTTACCAAACTACGCATCAATAGACCTTTATCACGAGTCAAGATAATCCGCCCTTGAGTGTGGGATATTTGGGCTAACTCCTCATCTTCATAGTCATTGCGGTACAAAGTATCAAAACCTAAAAGTCGTAGAGATGTCGCAAGCTTCCCCAAATGAATATCTACAACAAAGCGAATAGTAGTGAGCGGTTCTGGTAAAACAGAAATGCTTGGTAGAATAACATTCCTAGCTGAAATTGGATAAACATTAATAGTATCTCCATCGGAAACAATGTAAGAAAAATTTACATATTCACCATTAACATTTATAAAATCAACTTCTGGATGAGGCACACCCAACGACTCAATCATGTCCTTAATTGAGGCTTTCTCTTCAAAAAAATGGCAGATTTTCACCTGCTTGTGATGCCGTGGTAAAAAATGATTCAATTCTGCATGAAAGTAGAAATATGCGATCGCCATAGCCACAGATATTTTGATTACCCTACTGGCAAGAATTTGTCACTATTGCAAAATTTTATCTATTGTATTGAAAGAATCAATGGTTCTTCAAGTGACCTATCTCCACTAGATAATGGCTATCTACCTTGATTTAAGCAACCTGATAGAGATAAAAAATTATAAAGATTCTCAAATACTTGCATTTATTTTTGAGTTCAGTTACAGTCAAGGCAGATACCTATCATCAAACCCTGACATGAGCTTCAGGAAGTTAGATTATATAAAGGGTAAATAACAAGTTTGTTAATGTTAATACCAGTTACGCTCTTAATAATTAGTCACTAGCTTTTAACATTAACTTATTGTGCATTAACTACGGGGCATTAAAGCATTTACCCCTAATTTTGTTGTTTTTATTTTTCCATAATAATTGAGAATTATTCGCAATATGTATAAATTGATAGATATTATATTAAAAGTAGATAGTGGAGAAAGATTTTTAAACTCATATTGGCTGATTTCGCATCGCCCTTTAGGAATATATTTTTCAGAAGAAAAACAAAAAATTATATTTTTAGATGTAAAAACAGGATTTGTAACTAGCTATATAAATAACTTCAGGAAAACTTTAAATAAGTATCTTACTACGAATAATGTTTCTGATTGTAGTATCAGCTACATTGATATTATCGGCAAATTAATCCTTAGTAACTCTCCAAGTAGCTTTGTATGTACAAGGTACAAGGTTTCATTTATTTGATTTTGCTAAAAAAGCAAGTTCATAAAAGTCAAGTTTCAGCAAGGGAAAATTTATAAAATACCAAATAACAATAAAACTAGATACAAAATTAACGCCGCTCATACGGAAAAATCTATCTTGACACTGTTTATCTTTATTGTGGAGAATTTATTAACCGGAAAGACCTCGATCAATAATGATGTTATAAAGTGGCTACCTAGTTTTTACAGGGAAATGAATATTGTTCTTTTTTATCTCCTTTAGCCAAGGATATTGTAGCTAAGAACACAATTGTATTTTGTAATACCTTTTGTCCATAAAATACGCTAATGAGTACAGCGAGATGAATACTTTTTTTTGTTCCGACGATTCACTACAAGTAGGAGAAGATGTTATTGGTAGTGCCACCAATTATCAAACTTATATTTTAGTTGAGTGTCCTTTACCGTGGACATCAGAAGCATTTAATTCTAAATGGGTGCCTCAGAATTTGAGGATTTTGGTAGAGGAAGTAAAGCGTGCTAAATTACCGATTAGATTTCTTTTAATTGCTAATGATGTCTCACATAAAGTAAATCACACTACGCTTTTAATTTATCAAAAAGAAGATGGGCTAAGTAATGGATACCATAAGCAAGAATTTAAGCTAGCAAATATTGAGCAAGTAGCAGCAGTTGTCCAAAAATGGCTATGGGCTATCAGTTCTAATTCTGAGGTAGAAACTAGTACAACTAGAGATATTTTAATTTGTACTCACGGTAGCCATGATAAGTGTTGTGCTAGATATGGCGCTCCTTTTTACTTTAATGTTACAGCTAGTAATGCTGATTTGTGCTTAGATAATGTGCGAATTTGGAAATCATCGCACTTTGGGGGACATCGGTTTGCACCAACAATCATAGATTTGCCAGAAGGAAGATACTATGGTCGTCTCGATAGAGATTCATTCAGATCGATTTTGACTCGGAATGGCGATATTCAATGCTTACAGAAAGTCTATCGAGGTTGGGGAATTCTACCTGCTGCACTTCAGGTTTTGGAAAGAGAACTAATCCTTTGTAACGGATGGGATTGGTTTAACTACAAAGTTGCAGGTAAAATTTTAGAGCAAAGTTTAGATAATAATACTATTCTGGGTGAGTTAAGTTTTGAACAACCTTCTGGCTCTCTCTACACTTACCAAGCTAAACTTGTGAAAGATGAAACAAGAACTCAACAATTGAAGAGTTCATGTAATGCTACAAAAGAATTGGTAGTTACTAAATATGCTGTAGGTAGTCTTTGGCTTACCTCTAATAAGGTGATGAGTTATAGTACATAAAAGACTGGGGTATGCATCTATCTAATTCGTAATTTGCGTAATGAGGCTCTCTACGAGATGCTGTGCGTAGCAAGATTCTCGAAGGAGTATATGACATTTTTTTTAGCGTAGGCGTAGCCCGCCGCAGGAATCGCACTTTTGAAAAAAACTTTTCTATTTACTGAAATTAAATTACTCAATCCCTGCATCCACGATAACTATCAACTTTCTTCTTCCCCAGGCTTGTTTTTCCCTCAGTGTCGAATTAATAAGTCCAATTTTGCTTAGTCTGCAAGCTATAAGTTCCATCTTGCACATTCACTCGCTCAGGAATCAGATTTAGATCCCTAAACACATTTGCTTGATGCTGTAGAGCAGTGAGTGATTGATCGTCAATAGGGATGATGGCACGTTCGGCACTACGTTGCTGTAAAGTTTCTAGAATGGATGGATCGATTTCATGGTTTTGTGCCATTCGTTGAACCGCTTCCAATTCCTGTCTCTTAGCCCAAGCTCCAGCTTCGTTTACCTCTTCTAAAATCACCTTGAGCAGGTCGGGATAGTCGCGTACTATCTCTGGAATCGCGTAGTAATAAGTCGGAACTTCTATGGAAGCTTTGTCACCAAATATGCTCTCTAGATCGGCAATCGATCGCCCTGGGTAAGAGCTTCGGGTCTGAGTTGCTGTGTAGGGAACCCAAATCACCCAAGCATCAATCTCACCACGGCGGAATCGGGGCAGCGCCTCCGGCTGTGTCAGATAAACTGGCTCAATGTCACTAAAATCTAGACCTACTTTCGCCAGCGATCGCACAAGTACATAATGGGCGCTTGAGCCTTTGTCAAAAGCTATCTTTTTACCCTTCAAGTCTGCTAGTGTCTGAATCGGCGAATCTTCCGGTACTAAAATTGCTTGACCTTTGGGAGCAGTATATTTTTCTTTTGCTACGCGCACAAATACATGATCTGCGGCTTGAGAGAAGATGCTGGCCGTGCCACCACCACCGCAGAAATCAATTGTCCCGTTACTGAGTGCTTCTATTAAAGAAGAGGCTGATAAAAAGCTTGTCCAGGTGACACTCAGCCCATAAGGTTGCAAACGCGTTTCGAGCAAGCCTTGAGTCCGAAGAACTTCCAGATTTGTCATCCCCTCTGGATACCCAATTTTGAGTTGCTTGAGCCGCCGCGCTTGTTCAGCTAAGGGCGTGTTGCTAGACCCAACAGAACGGCTAGAAAACCAGCGATCCAAAGCTATACAAAAAATTATGCCTCCCACAAATAGCCCTACGGTTTCTAGTAACCGAGTTGTCGAATTTTTGGGTATTTGGAACTGATTTAGTAGAGAGGAGAGTGTATTAGTAGATTCAGAAGCGACAGCAGCATGATCGTCAAAAGCCAGAGTCAAGACCAAACTGGCAGCAAGACCGATGCAAAATAAGACTGCAAACCTGTATCTCCGAATGACTGCTCTGAGCGACTGTAAGATGTTTTGACCTGTGCTTCTAGGCAGAAGGTTAATGAAACGGCTAATCATTATGAGTCCTTGGCTGAAATAACCATCTATTTGGTTAGGCGGCTGATTGTGAATGAAGGGTTTGGGCTGAAACCCCTCCACTAATTGATGCTGGGAATGAATGGCGCATTACATACGAGAATGCAGCCAGAGTGTTATACTTCTTTGGGCTGTTTATATATTATTACTGAGGCTTACCCCATTTTTTTTGAAGTTAGAGAAATTGGTAAATAACTTAGGTTTTTGGATGATGGCAGTGGAACCAAACATCCAAGATCAATTCCCTCTGTTGGCGATCGCCTCCGGCGGAGTGTGATTTATAGAAATCTGGGACAAACAAACCCTATTTCTCGATATTGCGGGGCTGATTGCTCAAGTTGAGCGATTGGTAATTTCGGTCATCAAACAGGTGTTGAGCGAGTGATGGTGATGGATTGGTTAATTGCAACAATTAAGATTGGGCTAGCTGCTGCTGTAGCAACAACCTTTGACGACAATATTTATCTGACTGCTTTTTTTAGCTCAGTTAATCGGACTTTTCGGCCTCAGCACGTTGTGGTTGGTGAGCTTCTAGGGTTCACAGCATTAGTGATAGTAAGTTTGCTTGGTTTCTTAGTGGGCCTAGTAATTCCGTCAACTTGGATTGGTCTACTAGGGATTCTGCCGATACTCATTGGTTTGAACAATTTACGCAAACTTAATCAGGATGACTCAAATGAAGATAAGTCAGCCAATCTGAAAATAAACTCTAAATATCGAGGATTTGATTCCAGAAAGCGATCGCTCTGGGAGGTAATCCGCGATCCACAAACCTATCGTGTCTCTGCCGTCACGCTTGCCAACGGTGGTAACAATTTGGGGATCTATATTCCCCTATTTGCCACTAGCTCAATCCAAAATTTGTCCGTAATCATACCAGTCTGCTATGTCATTGTTTTATGCTGGCTATTGATGTCCTATAACCTAACTCGCCTACCTGGTATTGCTTTAGTCCTCAGCCGCTATGCTAGTAAGATATTTCCCTTTGTACTAATGTGGCTGGGCTATAGAATTTTGATGGACAGCGAATCCTATCGTCTTTTTATACCGAAGAGTTGACAGTAAAGGGGATTGGGGATTGGGGACTGGGCATTGCAAAAAAATGGATAAAGTCGAGCTTGGAAGGGGCTGACCTTCAAACAGCTTATTTACAAGCACTGCAAGATATCCAAACAATATATTCTGTTCGAGAATTTTTGTTAGAGAAGCCGCATTTTGGCAGAATTTTTAGTGGTGAGATTGGCAAGTTACCAGTTGAAGAGATTAATTCTGGTGGCTATGTGATTGATACCTTGGAATCGTCCCTGTGGTGCTTATTAAATAGCTCGTCTTATTCCGAAGCAGTGCTGAAAGCTGTCAACTTAGGCGGAGATACCGATACTACTGCTGCTGTCACTGGTGGGTTAGCGGGAATTTATTATGGGGTGGAAAATATTCCCCAAAAATGGGTGAACAAAATTGCCCGTAGACAAGACATTATCTACTTGGCAGAGCGTTTTGCAAGGGCTGTCTATAGTTGAAGGGACTAGAGACTGGGGACTGGGGACTGGGAACACAAGGGGAATAACCAATGCCCAATGCCCCATACCCAATCTTAAACCGTAGACAAGGAATAGACCTGACCATCAATCAACAGTCGTGTAATGCCTTTAGCTTGGAGATGAGTCCGAGCCTTATGAAGCATTTTACTATCAGGAACTTTAATCACGCGATCGCGCTTGGTAGAAAAGCGCTTTGCAACGCGATGATTATCAAACACCGGCAGAGTTCTCTGCTGGGTTTCCAGACTGGGAATTTGCCCTAAATCACCAAAGTCCTTGAGGGGTCGGGTAATTAATTCCGAAGAACGGTCAATTACCAAATAGCACGTTTTCGGCAAATTGGCTATCGACAGAGGTAAAACTTGAACCGATGCTTCACCTGGTCTTCTTTTTGTGACTAACGGCCTTTCATCATCCAGGTCATCATCATCGAAGTCTTCTTCCTCAAAGTCGTCATCTTCTAAATCATCATCTTCTAAATCGTCCAAATCTTCTGATTCGTCTAGCAAATCTTCGCCCAGCATGTGCGCGATGATAGCCGCTCCTGGATGTTCATTCTTTAGCGGTGGGATAGAGATGCTGACTATTTCCGGCGGCTTTTGCTCTGGAGTTTCTAATTTCTCTGTGACTCTGAGCTTCGGTTTTTCCGCCGCCGAGGGGCGACGGCGCACCCGTCTAGCAGCGAGAGACTCTGCCGTTTCCTCTGAGAAAAGTTCCTGCTCTACATGAATTATGCGACGTGGTAATGGCTCAACCTTTGGTACTTCTAAGGGTTGGATTTCGATGGGTGGAACTTCTATCTCCGGCTCCGGCTCCGGTTGAGTCAGTAGAGGTAACTGCTCGTAGCTTACCTGCGCCCTGCCTTCAGGAGTTCTCGCAGCCCGCTTTAATGAGACTAAGTATTCATACTCATCCTCTGGCAAAGTGCTTTTGAGCAGGCGACTAATTGTCGAGTTACTCACACCATAGCGTTCTGCCAAAGTTGAGGTTGTTTCGGCAGTCTCTCGATATAACTTAAGAATTTCTTGCTTGTCAGAGTCTGTTAGTTTTCTCACGGTAGATACCAAAAATCTTTACTAAGCTCGTTTACGTCCACTGGTACGGCGCGTTCGTCTTAGTGATGCGTCATATTCTAAGACAGCGCCCATACCAAATAACACTCCACTAAATACCCAAAACACTTCTAATATCTCCCCACTTTGATAGTTGGGGCCTTGGGCGTATTTAAACCACATATCTGCAATGTAAAGCGAAAAGGCCGCGGCTGCAATCATTCGCCAAGACTGGGAAACTCTTCCCCCCCAAAAGGCTAACAGCAGAGTGGTAGCAATAATTAACAGAAAGACATCGCTAACTATGTAAAACCAATTCAAAATAGCGACTAGCAGTTCTGAGGGTCTTTCTTGCTGCATAGAAATCCACCATGCCAACAAACTACCGAATACTGCAATTGCTAACACAATTAGCCACTGCCATTTTTCCAGATTGATTCGCCTGGAAGCCACAGCTAAAATCATGCCTGCGCCAAGGAATAGATAATTCAGTACAAAAAATATATCGCCTACAGACACGTCTGGTTCATCTTTTAAAATTATTTCGGTATATCCGAAAATTATCCCCCCAACGAAATAGGAAAGCATACCTAAGCCAATCAAGAGCCAAACATTTCGCCCACTGACGATTTGTGGACTCAGCCAGTTCCTCAAGCATAAGATACTGGCACCCAAATAAGCTAAAGCTTCAAAAATATTTGTGCCAATCACATACCATTCGGCCCGGGTTTCTATGCCATCAGCTCCGGGAACTTTGGCACTAAACAACAAAAAGTATAGCAGTGCCAGTACGGCCCAGCCAATATTAGCTAAAACAATGTTCTGAGTATTGAAAATGGATTTAGAAAGGGAAGAATTCTCGTAAGAGTTATTCATAGGACAAGACTTATGTAGATGCACTCTGGCAGTATTTTGATTTAAAGGACTGTATATCTAGCAGTGTATCTGCCAGGTAACACACAATCGGACACCAAAAGCAAGTGCTAGTAGCCGGAATTTTGTTAAAAAATTTCCATGCTACTGCCACAGTTTACCCAGTGGCGATTGATTTAGCCAAGTGATAAACAGCGATCGCTCGGCTTCTGGCATATCTTCTAGCTTATAAATCACTTGTTTGGTAAAATTAGCATTGCCAAAATACGCCTTTCCTAATCGATGCAGTTCTTGTAACAAGATAACTACATGATTTTCTTGCCAATCAGGTATTTTGGCTGTCGGCAAAGGATTAGTAGATACCAAATATTTAACTGTTTCTAGAGAAGATACTTGAGGAAATTGCTTCTGCTTTAAGACCTCCGCAATATCTTTTTCAAATAAAGCAGCTTGCCTAGCACCTAAAAACTCTTCAATGTCGATAGAAACACCCTGCAACAGCAAAATACTGGCTTGGATTAAAATCGCCGTTTTGCCATGACCACCTGTGTCACCATCCAGCTGCTCTAAACGGATTTTACCCCAGACGCTAAAACGTTCCGGTTCCTCCAGCAAAACACAGGCTTTACCCCGGTTATCCGTTAATTCTCTCCATAAGGCTCTAGCTTCTTCTTCTTGACTAGCTTTGAAAACACTAATCAAGCGAAAAGTTTGCCCTTGATAATTAAGGATCGGCACCTGCTGATCCTTTTTTGGGTGCTGAATGCTTGATATTTCAACATCCTGCCGTTTGAGAATAAACATGGCACTAGCAAATAACTCCTCACAGGGGCACTCTTAATATGGAATATATAATGGCATTTGGCAGTATCGCCAAGGCTGAAATTACCTAGCATACTGTGGGAATCGGCCTAGCGATCGCCAGATCCTTCCCGAAGGTAGTCGCCCAGAGGAGGTTGGCGTTAACAGGCAAAGAACCCCTTGACAACTCAATATATCTAAACCAATACTCCATCTGTTTCGTTTTTAGTGTAAATTGACTAGCTAGCGACTAGCATCTTAGCCTTGCTAGCAGGAAATCTGCAATTTTCGATTGCTTCTTGGTAGGTGAAGAGGATATAATATTTTGGATGACTCTTTTGGGAGCCATTATTTTATGTTGGGCGCGTAGCTCAGTGGATAGAGCCACGGATTTCTAATCCGTTGGTCGCAGGTTCGAACCCTGCCGCGCTCGTTTTAACTTAATACGAACCCTCAAGCACCGTGAAGTGATATGATAATTTCCACGTTTGAGGGTTTGTTATTGCTGCATCATACCAAGAACAAAGGCGATATTGCTGCTACCAAAGCGATCGCACTTTGTCTTTGACTATTGACTACTTACTAGCGACTCTTTTGGAGTATTAATCAGCGCTAGCTCAATAGTATTTTCTGATGGCTGCGTTATTTGAATTTCCAATCCAGGGCCAAAATATTTGGTCATTTTTTCCTGCTTTTTTTGCCACTCATCAATTGGTATTAGCGGTGAATCAAATTCTAAAATTAGGGCATAGTTACCATTGATTTCTTTTTCTTGTAACCCTGTGACTGTTGGTCGTTCCTGGTCTGTGGGACTTAAACCTAGAAAAGAAAGTGTTGTATCTAAATGAGCATCTTGACCGTAACAATATCGGGTGATATCTTTGCGAATTTTATTTTGAGTATCAGTTGCTTGCTGTTGGCGCAATATCAATGCTGACGGTGATGTAGTTTGGGTAAAAGGAACTGGCTTGAGTTCATTAGCTTTCAGTGCCAGCCCTCCCAACAATAGAGGAATCCCGTAAAAAAATCCGACAAGATTGAGTGTGGCATTATTACCAGCATAGGCGACAAAGCCAATGATGGTTAATATACCGCCGATAGTTAAACCGAGTGTTCCCAAAGAGATTTTGCGTAGCATGAGCTTAAATTAATATAAATTCTGAATACCCTCAATACAATTTCCAAAAATCTTGGTAACAAATAAATCGGCTGTAGGGGCGTATATATGTCATTATTGTCGACTTAAGGTAAAAGCCAGTCTCTAATAAACTTTTAAAGATTGTCTCCCCAAGAGTCTCTGACTAGGGAATGCCTAGCCTCCGTCTTAAACAAGGTTTTAGAGGAGTTCTAGTTTAAGTTGACAAATAGACAGCAGTACGATCCTACCAACGTACTTATAGCAGGAATTTTGTGAAAAGGTATCAGTTTTATTATCATCGGCTATGAGTAACAAATTAGGGAAGAGTATTAGCTAAAGCCACCAAGTGGGTGGTATAAATAAAAAGCCATATCCTCGGATCTATCTCTTGAGCGTTTAATATTTAATTAGGTTGACCTACTTAAACACCCCAGAATGCTTGGTTTTAAGTTAACTTAAAACTTAAAGGTAGTTTAAAGATCGGGAAAAAATAATGGATTTACAGACTATAAAAGAACGGATTGTCGCAGTTCAAAGTAAACGCGATTACCTGTTAAGCCTACTGGAGCAACCAAATCTGGGAACTTTGAGGGTTGACGTAAATCAGGCTTTAGAAGAACTGGATGAATTAATTGATGAATTTAGACGCACCATTTCGGTAGAGTAGAAATTATCAAAAAGAGCGTCGATTTAACCCTAAACTTCAGGTTATATTATACCGACGCTCTTCAGTACTATTGTGTCCTTAAATCCCCAGAATTGAACTAAGCCTGAGTTGGCGAAGCAACATAGCTGTATCATTTATCCTGCGACCGAACCATCTGCTGCACGCTGACCTAACTGCCTAACTAAGGCAATGAGTTCGCTTGTTGGTACATCTTTCTTGCAAACATCATCAAAGCTAGACATTGCCTTCTTCCCCTGAAAATTTACATCTTCCACTGAGGAATAAGCAAGGATTTGGGTGTTCGGAGATATAGCTTTAATGTGACTAGACGCACTCCAGCCATCCATGACTGGCATCTGTAAATCTAGAACAATCACGTCAGGATGGCAGCGTTTAACCATTTCTATAGCTTCTTCACCATTACTGGCTAAACCTACTACTTGAATATTTTCCTGGCAAGAAAAAACTAATTGTAAGGTTAAACGAGTCAGCTCGTGGTCATCAACTACTAGAACACGCAAGGTAGAAAGCTCACAGGATAACATTAACATCGAGGGGAAAGACAAATTTATTCAGAATAACCTCTCTACTTTATCCGAACAAGTGCCAGCACTGAATCTATCGAATGGTTGAATAATTTGCTTAAACCTATGACAAACAACTTAGATAACTTTTGAAAAAATTAAAGTTTTCTAAAAGCAACTAAGTTGAGCTAGTTGTCACGGTAGAACGTACTAGTTCTTTAATCAATCAGGTTTGAGGCTAGGCCAGTTGACCGTAATACCATATTCATGAGAATTTTTTGTGAATTAGCTTCTGGAGAATCATCATAGGGACGGCGTTGAATGTAGCTGCCATCGGCTTGTAATTCCCAAGCTTGGCGATTATCTGCAAGCATAATTCCCATAATTTCTTGTAAATCCTTCGCAATGTCAGGGTCTTTCACTGGGGCGATTACTTCTACTCGGCGATCTAGGTTGCGGCGCATCCAGTCGGCACTACCGATAAAGATTTCCTCTTGTGTATTGTTATGGAAATAATAAATCCGAGAGTGTTCTAAAAAGCGACCGATGATGCTAATGATGCGAATATTTTCACTAATATCTTTGAGTCCTGGACGCAAACAACAAACGCCCCTAATAATTAAGTCGATTTGCACTCCGGCGCGGGAAGCTTCATATAAAGTGGCGATAATTTCTGGATCGACTAGGGAATTCATTTTGGCAACAATGCGTCCAGAAAACCCGTTTTGGACATTTTCAATTTCTCGGTGAATTAGTGCTAAAAAGCGATCGCGCATATTCACCGGTGCAACCAGCAACTCTCGATAAGACTTTTGTAGTGAGTATCCTGTCAAGAAATTAAATAGATCCGTGATGTCAGCACCTAATTCTTCACGGCAACTAAATAATCCCAAATCTGTATACAGTCGTGCTGTTTTGGGGTTATAGTTACCAGTGCCAATATGCACATAGCGACGTATCCGGTCTTTTTCGCGCCGTACCACCATGACGGTTTTACTGTGGGTTTTCAGTCCCACTAAACCATAGACTACATGAACTCCAACTCTTTCTAGCCGTTTTGCCCAGTAAATATTATTTTCCTCATCAAATCGCGCCTTTAATTCCACCAACACGGATACCTGCTTGCCATTTTCGGCGGCAGCAATTAAGGCGTTGACTATGGGTGAGTCGCCAGAAGTCCGATAAAGTGTCATCTTGATAGCTAACACATCCGAGTCGTAGGCCGCATGGGTAATAAAGCGCACTACTGTCGCCGAAAAAGATTGATATGGATGGTGTACTAGTAAATCCTTTTCTCGAATCACAGCAAAAAAGTCTTTTCCTTCGTCTGTCTCCAGTGCATCTGGATCTAAACTTGGTTCCCTCAGCCTTTGCAGGCGTAATGGTACAACAGATTGGCGTGGAGGATCTTTGAGTTCCGGCAATGGCAAGGCCATAAAAGACATCAAATCCCGCAATCCCAAAAGACCGTCTACTTCGTAGAGATCGCTTTCTGTTAATTCCAAATCGTGCAATAATCGCGATCGCACTATTTCAGGAGTCTGGGATTGAATTTCTAGCCTGACTGGACTTCCACCCAATCGCCGTTTTCGCAATTCCTGTTCAATCGCTAATAGCAAATCATCTGCTTCATCTTCTTCTAATACCAAATCGTTATCACGGGTAATGCGGAACGGATGATATTCTTGAATGTTCATCCCTGGAAATAGAGATTCCAAGTTATGAGCGATCGCTTGTTCTAAAGATACTCCAGTCCAGTGGGTAGGTTTGTCATTATTTTGATCTCCCAATTCAGGCGGAATCGGTAAAAATCGTGGTAATACGCTAGGGACTTTAACTCTGGCAAAGAATTCTTCTTCAGTGTCTGGGTTTTTAACTACCACAGCAAGATTCAGACTGAGATTAGAAATAAAAGGAAACGGATGACTAGGATCAACAGCCAAAGGGGTCAAAACTGGAAATATATGTTCCTCAAAATAGTTATTTAGATGAGTGCGCTGTTTTTGATTCAAATCTATGTAATCCAGAATATGGATGCCATGATTTGCTAATAATGGACGAAGTATTTCCTCAAAATGTTGATGCTCTTTCTTTACATGAGGAATCAGGGTAGACCTAATATCGTCTAGCTGTTGTTGTGGTGTCCGACCATCGGGAGTTAATAGGCTGACTTTCGCCTCTACTTGTTGTTTTAAACCAGCAACCCGCACCATGAAAAATTCATCTAAATTAGAGTTGAAGATTGCTAAAAACTTGAGGCGTTCGAGAAGCGGCGTGCGATCGTCACAGGCTTCATGTAACACCCTGCCATTAAATTCTAACCAGCTTAACTCTCGGTTAAGATAATATTGTGGATCGCTGAGATTGATGGGGGTAGCGCTTTTCTTAGATTTTGCCATAATGACCTAAGGGCAGGCAGATATAGCCGATTGAATTGGGGGACAATAAACATATTAAGTTAAAGGGTGCTTGAGCAGAACGCTGAAGCAATTTTTGGTCATATTGATTCTTTACCTCCTACTGATCAGGAATCAATATCATACTTAATCAAAAATCTATTTGTATTTAAATAACTTCAGTCAAAGACTCAAAAATAAACCTTCTCCCAAAGGGAGAGGCTAACGCCAAGGGGTCTCCCCAAATGGAGCAACTGGTGTGGGTTAAGGGGGGATCTAAAAGTGCCTAAAATCACAGCAAAACACTTGTTCATTCAACCTCTAAGATTTAGCAAAGATATGACATAGGCGTTTATGACAATTGCTGACGAATTCTCAAGCGGTGTTTACATAGGATTATGGTGTTAGAAGCAGTCTAAAGCCTTACCTGTAGTGCTTTCTGAATTAGAATTTAAAAATTCCAATCTTTAGTAATTATTAAAACAACTTATATACAGACATTAAGTAGATACAAGCTTTTTTTTAACTCTATTTTTATGAGATTTTCCTTACTATTACTCAAATCAAGGCTAAGATATCAATGTATTCGTCTTTTTTATTTAGGACTCTGAAATTTTTAAAAATTTCAGTATTATTGCTGGGATATTTCTGGTAAGCAATGGTTATATTGAAAACGCAAAGATAAACAACACGAGGAGTTTGTTAATCATGAAAATTTCTGCGATCGTTAAAGGCGGCATCTGCTTATTAGGTTTGGTTGGCGTTGGTAATATCCTGGCTGCACCAGCAAGTGCAGATCAAGCTTCTGCACGGGGTGCGGTTACAATAGTTAGACCATCAGGTTCCTCTCTCAGCGTCAGTGCTGAGTTGGTTGCAGCTCCGGGTACAGACTTTACCGCACTAGATGTTGTCGTTAATGGTAATACTGGCCCAGGTACAAACCAAGAAGTTGTTACAGGACTCACATTAACCCCAACAACTGGAACATCTTCAACCACACCTCCCACCACAATTTCAGCAGCTATTGCAGCACAGATTGCTGCTGGTAGTTTTACAAATGTTGAAGACTTAGCAGCCCTTGTCAGAGCAGCTGGTGCTGGTGGCGGTCTAGAGTAGATTTAATTTTTGCATCGTAAGTACTTACAAAATTTTTAACAACTCACAGAACAGTTGAATAAATTAATAGATCGTAGGGAGGAGAAATAGCAATGCTATATCTGTTCCCTATATTTATTTTGTGGCTCAGATTCCCGACTTCTTAAAAAAAGTCGGGAATCTTGTTGTACGGGTGCTTTCGTAGGGGCACATAGTTCCTCCTACCTTCTGTTACAAACTCCGATACAAAGATTACATTTTTCCTTTGTGCTTTGCGTAAGTTCTAGAATTATCATGCGACTCCTCATCAATCCTTTACATAGCTTTAGTGATATCAATATAAACCCTGAAACTCCTAGAAAATAATGAATCGAGCGCTTACGTAACAATACCAACCCTCAAAATGTTCATCGTTAACAAAACGCTCATATCAGGGATTCTATATTTTTATCTGACGAGAGTAATAAAAAAAGATAAAGACAGATTCCGCCTCTACTTTTGCTAGTAGAGGTTAATTTTGCATTTTCAAGCAAAATCTGGAAACAAGCTAAGGCGAAGAACATGAGGAGTTTATAAAACATGAATAGGTTATCAAAAAAATTATCTATAATTTTTCAGGGAAGTATCTGTCTATTAGGTTTAATAAATGTAGGAAACTTTTTAGGCAAACCAGCAAATGCACAACAAGCTACTGCTCGTGGCGCTGTTACTCTTATTAGACCTTCTGGTAGTTTTCTCAGTGTCAGTGGCGAGGTAACTTTACCTTCTGGCTCTTCCTTTAACGGAGGTTTAACAATTTCTCCTACCTATGGAGGTATCGCAGGTGGAAATGACGAAACCATAACTAGTCTGACTATAACTCCAGGATTAGTTCAAACTACTACACTTTCTAATCCAAGCTCATTTATTGATACAACAGCGAATTTATTAAAAAATACCACTTCTGTTGAAGATTTAACAACTATAATCCGAGCGGGCGCTGGTAATAATGGCTTAGGTGGTTTAGATTAAACAGAATTGACAAACTAAAAACCTTAGATTCCCAAATTTTTTAAAGTTGGGAGATATTTTGTGATGCTATCAAAATCGATAACCACCTTGAAGCTCTATGTCAAATCCATTCTCACCTGTACCAATTTGTGTTTCTATAAACACACTATTATCTGGAAAACTATGCCTCAGAATAACTCCATAGTTGAAGCCAGAAACTCGGCTACTCAAACCCAGATTATTAATACTATAATTTTTCAAATAAATACCAGCAGAAATATTTTTGCTGACTCGGTGTAAGCCTTGAAATTGAAAGAAATACTCTTTACCCATTTCTAAACTTGTCTTGATGTTCAAACCATGACTAGTACTAAATTCTCCATTGAAAAGACCTAAAAAATCCCCATTGCTATTATTCTCAATAAAAGCGATACCAGGAGCTAAAGAAAAACCGAAATTTCTTTCTTGATGCTGATATAAATAACTTAAATAAGTGGAAAAAGGATTATTTCTATTAGAGGCACTATTCCAATCAACTCTCAAGTATGGTACATGCGTATTAACAGCGACAGGTTTTTTGGCCGAATTTAACCGCACATCAGTTTTAATATAATTAAGAAGTATATTAGTGTAGAAACCTAAAGTTGGTTCTTCTATGCCTAAATTATTATTAGAAACGCCTGGTGCTGAGTTAGCATCTATATTAAACCACGTTCCGACATTGGCACTATAGTTAAAATTTCCAGAAGAACCGGCTGCTAATAATTCAACTGTTGGCAAAGATAGATAACCGTTAAAGCTATTAAAACTAACACCTATTTTGTCAACTCTAGTGAGTTCCATATAATCGAATGCTAAATCGGCTGCTCGCACCTGTATCGGTACTATCGTCGAATCTGCTGAATTAAATTTTTCTACAAATTGTTGTCCTTGGGCATTTGTCAAAATTACTTCGGCAGCAGAGGATTCATTAACAGGATCAATGGAAGTATCATTTAAAGGAATTGGAAGACCAATATAAGTCAAAGGGCCAAATTTTTCATTAGAGAGCCTGAGATCGGAAAAGAATGTATTACCTTCATTTAAAATAGAAATATCTCTTTCAAGAAACTGAACTGCTCGTTTGTGGTTTCCCGTTCTTATTTGCAAGATACTAGAGTTCTTAGGAGTTACTTGACTAGGAAATGTGTAAGTTCCAGATACCTGCTCTAGTCCACTAGATGCATTGGCATAAGATAAAGTGCGATTCAACCTGTTATTGATTTGTCTTCTTTGTTCAGATGTAGCAGTTGTATTTAAAGAAGTAAAATCTTCTCCATTCTTCAGCTTTTCTCTAGCTTCCTGTAAACCTTGTTGAATATTATCAATTTTAATAGCTTCAAAAACTTCACCTAATAGTAAACCTAATGTAGAATTTACTGATTGAATAGCATCAAGGCTAGTATCGCTGAATTTAGCTGTGAGAGATAACCCTGGGGCAGAAAAAATATTAGAATAAGTAGCTTTAATGGCAACTGGATCGTATTGAATTAAGCTGCGATTATGAGGACGACTAACATACAATCTATGCCAATCTGAACTTTCTTGGGTTTGGGATAGTGTCTCAAATACAGGTTGTCTTCTCCCTAAAGATACCCATTGTAAAGAGTTAAGATAATGGTAGTCTTTCTGAGATTGAGAGAGAAAAGGATTGACTGCTACATTTAACAAGTCAAAGTTATCAAATTTGCCAAGTTGAGCAACCTTAATACCTGGTAAGGAAGAAACAGGAGCAGTAAAACCAAAACCTTCTCCCGTCAATATATTTCCCCAGGAGATACCAGCAGCTTCTAAGGCACTATTAGGAATAACTTCACCTATTTTGAGTTTGACATTTCCACCATCTAATAAAGGCTGTATGTTCGTCGTTGGAAAGCCTTGCAAAATTTTGGGAGCATTGACAGCATCTAAAGCTTGAAATAAAGCTTGTCCACCATCAACGCTCAAAGTAGAGCCGCTACCAATAGCTAGAATAGGATTTCTTAGAACTGTGACATTAGGATTGTTTTCATTAATTCCACTATTAATAGTAACTCTGCCGGCAGGTACGCCTTCAGGATTTACCAATTGTCCGGCTATTGAGGTTATAGAAAAATTCTGAGCATCAACGGTTCCAAATAAATTCTGAAAATCTGTAGGTATAGCGAATAGAGTTTGCAATCCCCAAAATGCCTGTTGTGAGGTTACATTTTGGGTAATATAAGTATTAGTTTCTCTTCCCTGAGACAGAATGCCAATTTGGGAGCCTTTAGTTTCAACTACTATTCTATTATTATCAAGAACCCAGTAAAACTGGTCAGCTTTGGGAAATTTAGCATAAGTAAACTTATTAATAATCTGATTGTCTCCAGAAAATTTTAAACTTATATCCGTATCTATATAATTTTCATTCTCATTTGGCTTAAATAATTCTGTAGAAAAAGTAAGATTATCGGTAGGATTAACAATCCAAGGATACTTATTAGCACTAAATGTCAGAGCATCAATAATTATTTTTTGTTGTTGTGTTTGTTGTTGCTTTTTTGAACGACGTAGCTTTTGTATTAGTATTTGTTGTGCTGGTACATTCGGTTTAGTTGTATTAGGCTTAGTCTGTTCTTCACCTTCATCAGGTGGCTTGGGAGGTTCTACTTTATACTCTTCAATTGGGATAACATCAGCTATAGTGAATTCGGATAACTGTTTAATTTTCTGCAAGTTAGAGTTAGCATCTTTTAAGGTTTCTTTTAACAGGGCTTTGCTTTCAGGACTATCTACTTTATCTGAATTTAGCAAACTCCGATCGCTAAGATTTGCATTATTTGCCGCGATTACCTCAATTGGGATAACATTAGCTCTAGTAAATTCGGATAACCGTTTAGTTTTCTGCAAGTCAGAGTTAGCATCTTTTAAAGTTTCTTTTAACTGGGCTTTGCTTTCAGGACTATCTCCTTTATCTGAATTTAGCAAACTCCGATCGCTAAGATTTGCATTATTTTCCGCAATTACGTCAATTGGGATAACATTAGCTCTAGTAAATTCTGATAACCGTTTAGTTTTCTGTAAGTCAGAGTTAGTATCTTTTAAAGTTTCTTTGAACTGGGCTTTGCTTTCAGGACTATCTCCTTTATCTGAATTTAGCAAACTCCGATCGCTAAGATTTGCATCATTTTCCGCGATTAGCTCAATGGGAATTAATTTTGAAAGTTGTTTATTTTTCTGTAAGTTAGAGTCCGCCTTTTTTAAACTTTGTATTAATATAATTTTATTTTTTGAAGCATCTAGGTTCTCCGATTTTGATAACCTGTCATCACTAGCAATCTTATTTTCTGCATTCAAAGTTATATTGTTACGATCGTTAAACTCTAAGGCGATCGCAGAAAATTGAACTAGGATAACTTTGAACAGAATTGTTGAAGATAAAAAGCACGTTACAATTAATTGTAAATTTTTTTTGAATCTCATTAGTGAGATTCTTACAATTTGGTGATCCGAGATTTTACAGGTTTCCACAATAGAAATATACTGTTTGGTAGAGTGGATTCAAGAATAAAAAGCATAATCAATTCAAAATAGCGATCGCCGACTACTATTTTTACTGCAAAAATAAACTGTTGAAGCTCAAAAACGATTCATTAGTTTGTTTAAGAAAATGATTTTTTGTTGCTTACTTCAGACAAAATCAAAAATTATTTTCGTTAAAACCATATAAGCTTGAAATAAGTATTTTTGGTATTGATTCTAAGTATGTATAGACTTTGTATTGCAACCTCTCTATAAAATATTTTGAGCTTAACTCAAAGGAATTGCGATATAGATAGCCAAAGAAAATTGATTTTTATCCGGGTTGTAAAGAATTAAATAGGATTAAGCAGATTTACTGCAACAAGAGTGTAATTCTTGAGCAAAAATTAAACCTCAGCAAAACCACGAGAGCTAAAAAAGTGAGCTGCTTTTTAGCCGTATAAACACGTAATGTAAAGATATTCAATCAAAAAAGTGGGTGAAAAAATATGTTTCAGGCTACTCGCCGCCGTCTTGCAATTTGGTACACTGCTGTCACTGCGGTATTACTATTAATATTTGCTAGTGGTGTTTATTTATATGTCCGCAGTACGTTGATTGAGCGAATTGATGATACCCTCAACCATGTAGTAGAAATAGTGGAGCGTTGTCTCACAACAAGTCGTTGTGCATCTACACTCATATTTGAGCCAATTAATGCTGATGTAGATAAATTTCGCATTAATTTAGAAGCCAGTTTTCGTGAAAATGCTGACACCGTAGAAGATGACCACATCGACCTAGAATGGTTTAGTCCGTCTGGTGAATTACTGTGGTCAACACTATCCGAACCGCTAAATATTCCCATTCGTGCCAACCGCACTGGTGAAACTGTGCGCGTAGTTAAGGGAGAGAGTGAAAATTCCAAATTCTTAACTCCTCACTCCTCACTCCTCACTCAAAATTCACCACTCTTATTACGACAAATCACCCAACGCGTAGAAGTGGGGCGGCAGGTAGTAGGATATCTGCGTGTTAGTCATCCCTGGTTTGAAGTCACTAAACCCAGTCGTGAGTTAATTTTTGATTTGGCACTAGGTATTGGGTTAATGGTGATTTCCGTAGGTGCAAGTGGCTGGTTTCTTTCGGGTAAAGCAATGGAACCGGTAGGTGAATCTTATCAACGCCTCAAACAATTCACTGCTGATGCTTCTCACGAACTTAGAAGTCCCATTACTTTGATTCAAACAAATGTGCAAGTCGCCCTTGCTGACTTGGATTTAGCAGAGGTAGAAGCGACTACTTCTATGCAGTATCGGCAACAATTAAAGGTGGTGGAACGGTTAACGCAGCGTTTGGGTAAGTTAGTCAATGACTTACTATTCTTAGCACGACAGGATAGTGGGATTAGCAAAGATATCTTTTCACCTTGTCCTCTGGATGCTTTGCTGATGGAGGTAGTTGAAGAACAACAATTGTTAGTCCCCGAAAAACAAATCACTCTTTCTCTAGACTTAATCGATCCTCCTGCCTCCGAAACTAGCCCCAAATTACTAGAAAATTGGTTTACCCTTGTGGGCAATTGGGATCAACTGGTGCGGCTGTTCACAAATTTAATTGCTAATGCCTTATATTACACTCCAGTCGGTGGATGGGTAAAAGTGGAATTGGTGCGGATGGAAGGAATAAATCGCGTTTCTGGACTGCGTTATAGCAGTGCCCAGTTGCAAGTTAAAGTGAGTGATAGCGGAGTTGGAATCCCCACAGAAGCCCTACCACGGTTGTTTGACCGCTTTTATCGGGTAGATCCGGCACGGACTCATACAACTGGGAATACAGCTACAACTAATGCTACTAGTTCAGGATTGGGATTAGCGATCGCTCAAGCTATTGTCGAACATCATCAGGGTCATATTCAAGTTGAAAGTACCCAAGGCATTGGCACCACGTTTACTGTCACTTTACCAATAACTCTTGAGTCTTAATTTGGCAATAAGTTTTGGTTTCCTGCGATCCATGTAGAAAAGCAAATAAATTTCATCCTTTCTGAATTGTTTTAAATTCAAGAACTCATTAGACTTTTTGCTTGTTTTTATGACCGATCGCTAATAATTTAGCTTTTTCAGCCTTGTGGATGGAATAGTTATGTCTAATTTGAGATTATTATCTAGTCTCTAGTTAGATACAAAAAATGCCCGCCATTGATATTATCTTGGATGTACAGTGACAGATTAAATCTAATTAAATCTGCTGTTTTAAGTTTTTAAAAGAAGATTATTAGTTGGATATTTTTTCAGGAGTCAAGAATGAATACTGAGTCTCAAAATTTTCGTAAGTCTGCTGAGTTACTTGGCGCTATTTGTGGGGGATTACTGATTAGTCTGCCAGCAATTCCTCACGCATTAGCACAACAATCTACCCCTAACCTTAATCCAAGTCCCAGTATCTTTAGCGAACCACCCTATAACCGCTCCCAGTCTCCCGTACCACCAGGGCCAAGTGCTATGCCACCACGCCCAGTTCCCAGGGGTGAAGGGCAAATGTCTCCCGTACCACCAGGGCCAAGTGCTATGCCACCACGCCCAGTTCCCAGGGGTGAAGGGCAAATGTCTCCCGTACCACCAGGGCCAAGTGTTAGACCACCACGCCCAATTCCTGGCGATCGAACTCAACAGCCCTCACCAGGAGGAGTTTCCAGTGACCAACCACAACTACTACAACCACGGCAAACCCCCAGCGCAACGATCGCACTGACTAATGGTACAGTTAATATCAAGTTGGAAAATGACACTGCGGCTAATGTAACTTTCCAAGTGATTGGCGATACGGCACCGCGATCGCTACGAGGTAAGTCAAATGTAATATTGCAAGGTCTAAAAGCACCAGTAACGGTGACATTTGAACGAGAAGATCGCGGACAATTGCTAGTGACTCCACAAGCTTCTTCAGAGCCAGGAAGTTTGGAAGTTAGATTTAACGAAGCCACAAATGCAGCCCAGGGCAGAAGTGCTATGAGAATTGAACGGAACGGTTCAGTTTTCTTAAATTAATCAAACAAATTAGTACGAAAGTAGGAGAAATTTATGAATTTTCCCTACTTTCGTTGAAGCATTTGAGTTAACTGATCCCGCAATTGCACTTCTTGTTCGCTGTCTTCTAATGTCCGCGCCAGTATAATCGCCCTTTCGTAAAAATTACGAGCAGTGAGGTAATTACCTTGTTGCTTATATACCTGAGCGTAAGACTCAAAAGATTTTAATTCTTCTCGCAAATTTTGCAATTCTTTAGCGAGTGCTAAACGTTGCTCTAGTAAATCAAAGGCTCTTTCGTAGCGTCCGACAGCAGTGTGAGCTTTAACTAAACCGTCAATTGCTCGTAATTCATTAGTGCGATCGCGGCTAGTTTTAGCTGTTCGCATTGCTTCGCCATAGGTAGCAATGGTATCCTGATAATTTCCTGATGCTAGGTAAGCATCACCTAAATTATTCAGGGTATTTGCTTCACCGATGGCATCGCCCGTTTGACGGCGGAAAAGTAAAGCATTTTCATACAATTTAATCGCCTTGTTATAATCTCCCAACCTGGCAGTTACTAAACCCAAATTACTCAGAGATAGTCCTTCCCCTTCAATGTTTTTGACACCACGAGCAATTGCGAGTGCATCTTCGACTATTTTACCAGCAGCAGCAGATTCTCCTTGTTGCAGGAGAAATGTGCCGATATTATTTAGGACAAAAATCTGAGATTGGAAGTCTTTAGTATCACGAGCGATCGCTAATCCTCGTCGTAAAGCATCTTCTGCCTCTTTTGAACTACCAAGCTGAATATAAGCCTTGGCAAGCAAATTGTAAGTCAAACCTTGTGCTTTCAGGTCGCCAATTGAGTGATATAGTTCTAGTGCTTGCAAGCAAGACGCAATTGTTTTATCGGCATACCCTGAAGCATATTGTTGTTTGCCGATATTCAGCAAGCTGTCTGCTTCATCTCTGGATTGTCGCCCAACGGAACTATTTAAAGGACGGTGGAGTTGTTGCGTAATATCAGCCGCACCCGCAGTTATGGGACTCAGCAAAAAAGTAAACAGTAAAAAGCTGTATAAAAGTACCTGGGGACGAGAAATCACACCTACGCAAACTAATTGCCTGGGAAATACAAGCCGTTGTTTCATAAAAATTACCCCTAAAGTTGCGGGTTTAAGTAGAATGTCTAAGAAGAAGTTTTAAGTTTTTAAATTGAAGACAAAGAATATACGCATTTACACTTAAGTTAAGATTGAGTAAAATCTTCCCCAAAGTATATGGCGCGGATATCTGTGGGTAATTTGTCCTCTAGCATACGATAGCCTTCCTGGAGAGAATTGGCTACTTCATTGGGAGCGATCGCTTCTCCTTCAGCTTGCAGATAGGCAGCGATTCTCGTTTCACTCCAATGGAAAGTTTGAGCCATTAACACGATTAATCGTAAAACACCTGGTAGTTGGTCTAATGCTTGTTGTACATAGCACCATAGCGGCGGCGAAGTCGCTTGCAGAGAATAATGAATTGCTTCTGTGGGTGGTAGCTTAATCTCGTTAATACAGAAAGCTGTCATATTAATTAACCAATTTTGCATGGTTAAGGCTTGCTCTCCTGATTCAGGGGTGGTTAAATTTAGTCCACCGAGTTCGTAATAGATATGCCGCCAGGTGAGGGCAAACAGATAATCTGCCTGCACAGGCGATCGCGCCGAATGCCGAATTAAGGTATACACTATGGGGCTATAGCGGCAAAAAATCACCGTAAAATACTTTCCGGCATCTGGATGGCGCTGAAACAGAGTCAGTAGTTCATGGTCAGTGTGATGAAATAGCGACTTTACCAGAGGATGATTAGCTTCAGGAAAATGAGGAATTTGCACAATTCTTTGAGTTGATAGTTGTTAAAATAGTTATGGGAATTGCACTCCCGTAGTTAATCGCATAATATCTTGGTGTTGCCCAGTTTGTAGCCCAGACTCAGACTACTTGAGTTATTGATAAACTAGAAACAAGGACTTAATTTTAGTCTTAATCCACAATAATAAAATCGATTCCCCTATAGAATCCTTATTTGTTCATGGTTATAGCAGTTAGTGTGATGTCGTTCCTGCTCAGTCCCCTTACCTTTGGTTCCTTTCTCCCTTCCCTGCCCTTAGATAGCCTGTTTTCTACCCAAGGCATTATGGTAATGCTGCTAGCAGCTTACGCTGGTGCAATGTGGATGTTCCTCACCAGTGCCCCAAAAGTACACACTGTAATGGTGTCAGATTTGGAGATTGCCCGACAGTTGTATGAAGGGCTGCTAGATTTGCCAGCAGCTGAGGTGCCTTTGCACTATTACTACAACTACGAACAAACTATAGGCGCAACTGGGATCGATCCGCTATACATGTCTACTGGGCCGAGTTTGTCAAGCAAAATGATGAGTAATGCCACTGAAGGGTTGTGGTATCAATTAAAGAAAAACACCCAGTTACACGTTATTACTGGTGCGAGTTTAGGTAGCAAGAATCAACAACGCCACGTTTGTTTTGACCACGACTGTCTAGAAATGATTTTAATGCGAGTCGAAACGCGCGGTTTGAAATTCAAGATTCGTAACCAAAAGCCCCTAAACTTTTTAGTCAAAGACTATGAAGGGCGAGTGATTGAGGTGGCTGAGGTAGCGAATTAGTCATTAAATTTTAGATGATTTTATATTGTGTGGTGCGTAGGCTGTCATAGGCATCGCGCCACACAATATTTTTTTAAGTAGCTAGTGTTAAAATATCTCAAAAAAAGCATCATCTAATTCATAACCCAGCATTTGGGCCATGGACTTCAGCCTGGAGAGGCTGGGGATATCTTGCTGTTTGAGCCAATCACCTAAAATAAAGATTTTGTGCATCAAAAATATTTCTAAGGCTTCAGGATTGTACTGGATGCCATCTTGAGAACTGAACTGATGTGGTACTAGCATGGCGGCATAACGAGCAAATTCTCCAGCTTTCCAATCTAGTAAAAATGCTAACCAGGGGTATTTGGCATCTAGGCGCACAAACCACAGCCGCACCTCTGGAATTTCTGAGAGTTCCCGTGGATCGCCAGGTTCGAGATCGTAATTGATGTCAAAGCGTAGCTGTTGTTCGTGGGATGCAACCCCATCTTGCAGCCATTGTTCAATCACCGGTGAGGCAGGCGATAGATCGAGATTGTTAATGAAGTCATTATTGAGTGCGATCGCAATTGTCTTTGACTCAGCAGCCACTTTCTTTTTGCTCAACTGTAGGATCGAGAATCTACAGTAGCAGCTTTCAGGGATTGACGCTACATTGACCTTGAGAAATTAATTGGTATTTACTAATACTTTTTGCTGATAATTTGGTCAACCTATCCAAGCTTTTGAAACAAATTTTACCTTCTCAAATTTATTTGATACTTTTACTTAGTTTTTGCTGGTTATCATAAATATGTATATAGCTGCTAGCTTTGAGATGAGCCGCTAGCGATGCCTGTGGCGGGCTACGCCTACGCCACTCACGGACATCAAATTTTTATTCAGTTAAATGTTACTTTCGTAATTGCGATAAATACTCACATTTAACTAAGCAATTACTACACAATTTACATAGTATTCCATTAGCATCAGCCTACTTGGCCCGGATTTCTCACCACACCTCTCAAAGCCCGTGCTTGTGCAGGGGAGCAGGGTTATGGCATCCTTAGCCAGGAAATTGAAGAACTGGCGATCGCAATTTTGCGTCGGGAGCAAAAGCACAAGTTTTCTTTTGAAGTTTTGTTCCAACGGCTTTTGTCTTTCTGGCGTGCTTACTGT